>JBAVOD010000551.1:0-5222 GCA_049691735.1 Bacteroidales bacterium | reverse complement strand
ACGTATAGCCGGTACTGTTGGTGATTAAATATTTATATACATATGTTAAACATTTAAAGTCGTTTGTAACCGTATAACGATTTTTATTAATTTTATAGAAACTTTCGTGCTGTGGAAAAAAAGTGTCTCGATTGCGGCGTCACCATACGTGGCCGCACCGATAAGAAATTCTGCTCCGACCAGTGCAGGAACAACTACAACAACAGACTGAACCGCGATTCAAACAATTACGTGCGGAACGTTCATGGGTTGTTAAGGAAAAACAGGCGCATCCTGGGCGACCTTTACGACGAAGGCAAGCTGAGGATACATAAGGATGCACTGTTTGCCATGGGTTACAACTTCAGCTTCTTCACCCATGTGGTTGAAACAACCGACGGACACGAGTACCATTATTGTTTCGAGTACGGATACAGGGACGACGGAAACGACTTTGTCGAGCTACGTCAGAACAGCGGTTATTCCGGATATTAGAAATTGGGAAAGCAGCTCTTTACAAACCCTGACAAGCTTTTTCAAACTCTTGGTCTGATGGTCTGCGTCGTCGTTTGTAAGGGACTACCAGTCAGTGTTTGCCAGGACCCACGCATTGACAAAGCTGATCCTGATTATCTTTTCCATTATATCCCAGTTTACTGTCGTAACCTCATCTGCCGGAGTATGGTACTCCTCGCGGTGGCCGGGCTTGAATCTCATCACCGGAATTCCGGCTGCCGAAAATGAGCGGTGATCACTTCCTCCCGGAGGATCTTTTGAAGGCTGATAATCAACCTTGAGCGCAATTCTGTACTCCTTCATGTTTTTCTCAGTAATATCCCTGAACTGCGGATATGATTCCGTGTAGGTCATTACTACTTTATCCGGGTCATCATCAGCAATATATCTGGATATCATATCGAAATTGAGGTTAAGGCGGATGTCTGCAGCCGGTACCTGCAGATTGTCAACATAATATCTCGAACCCAGCAACCCTTCCTCTTCTGCTGTCCAGAATGCGAAGATCATTGTTTTCTGTGGCCTGACACCGCTTTCCATGAATGCCTTTGCTATTGTGAGAACCCCCACTGTACCTGATCCGTTGTCATCAGCTCCGTTCCATAAGTAGCCCTTGTTCATCCCAAGGTGATCATAATGGGCCCCCAGTACTATATACTGGTTGGGATTGATGCCATCAATCACCCCGATGACGTTTCGGACCCTGATTGTTTCACTTTTAACAGTGGCTTTGACATAAATGCTCTTCCCTTTCACAAGCGGCAGGACACTATTTCCTGATGATGCCGATTTCTTTATAAATGAGTCCGGATCAAATCCGGAGCCATTCATTATCTCTCGTGCAACCTTTGCCGATACTGAAATCCTCATGAAGTGATCGGGAACATCTTTGACAGGTATCGAATAATTGGCATATGCCCTTCCGTAACGCGGATTGTTTTCCGATGGTGAAAGGTTAAAAGGATCGGTCCGCAACTGACTGCCAATAATGGCGGAATTGGGGTTGAACTCAATTATACCGGCTGCGCCCATGCTTCTGGCATATTTTTCTGCTTCACCTGCCGATGCATAAAGCTCGTTGGGTGAGAGAGATTCTTTGGCAAACCCCGGGGTTCCGGAAATCCTGAGAACAAACTTGCCCCTTATGTCAAGCTTGCTGAAATCATTGTATCTGAGCTTTTCACTTACGAACCCGTATCCGGCAAATATGACAGGAGCCTCAATCTCTACATCCGATTCCGGAGACCTCATGGTAAAATCAATGTTATATGCGAGGCCGGCTGAAATAGTGCCTTCCCCCTCAGATGATTTTATCTTCATTACCTGTTCATCGCCGGGAGAGGTTTTCAGAAGGACAAAATTCTGGAAGTAAGTTCTATCCTTTCCTTCCTGAATATTGGAATATCCCGACGGACGGGGAAAATCTCCCCCGGGTTTTACGCCATACAGCTGAAGCATGCTGGCAATATAATCAGCTGCAATGAATTCACCTTTCTGCCCCGCTTCTCTTCCTTCAGTCCAGTCGGAAGCAATGAATCCAAGCTGTGCCCTGAGTACCTGTTGATTTATTCCTGCCAGTCCTTTCGTAATGGCCTCCCTGTTTTCCTGGGCATCGGAATATCCTGTAAAAAGTGCAATAACGGCAAGTGTGCTAAAAAATAACTTTTTCATCAATTCTGGCTTTTATTATCAGGTCAGATAAATTACTCTCCAATATTAACGAATTATTAAGTAAAGATTCCCCGCGTACCGGGGGACTTAATTAAATTTAATATATTCCGAACGTCGTTTGAGGCAAAATATTCTGAAGGCAGATGATAAAATGCAACCTTCACGTCTTCATTTCCTTTAAAAATTAACTTTGCGAAAAACTTGTAAAATGAAAAGAGCCCTTCTTATTCTGTCATCGGTATTGATTGCCGGCTTAACTTCTTCAGCCCAGACCAGGAGTGTTTACAGGGATGATTACCTTGTAAGGGTAGGGGATACGGCTCCTGATTTTACAATAAATGAAGCAGGAGGGAAATCATATAAACTTTCAAGCCTGAGAGGAAAGGTTGTAATGCTCCAGTTCACTGCGAGCTGGTGCTCCGTATGCCGTAAGGAAATGCCCTTCATTGAGGACCAGATATGGAAACCCGGCAAAAAATCCGGACTGATCGTAATCGGCATTGACAGGGATGAACCGCCTGAAACTGCACTTAAATTCAGACAGGATATGAAGATCAGCTATCCTCTGGCCCTCGATCCGGGTGCAAATATTTTTGGTCTCTATGCTCTGAAGGAAGCCGGTGTGACCAGGAATGTGATAATCGACAGATCGGGGAAAATAGTATTTCTCACACGGCTATTTGACACTGATGAATTCAATTCAATGAAAGAGGTTGTGTTTAAGCAATTTACATCTCAATAAAAACGCTTCTGCCCATCTCCTGCCGGTATAATTGGTCAAATTCGCCGTTGCTCACGTAACTTTTGATTCGTTGATCCGTTATATAACAAGATTTCTGCAATAGTGAATCTGTTTGATTATCTGATTGTATAACTTAAAATTAATTATGATGAAAAAAATCATGGTAACTGCGCTTGCAGTATTAATTGCATTTCCCGTATTCTCCCAGATAAAATTTGGTATTAAGGCGGGATTGAGTACCACCAATGTAAAGATGTCAGATGTTAAGACTGTCTTTACCGGTACCAATCAATACCTGGTCAGTGCTTTGAAAGAGGCAAATTACGGCTATCACGCCGGTGCATTTGTCCGGTTCAGTCTCCTTGGTTTCTATCTTCAGCCCGAGCTTCTTTTTGCTTCAAGGACTGACGAATACAAAGTTGTTGACGTCGCAACGTCAGTTGAAAATTTTCGCCGTCAGAAATTCAACAGGCTGGATATCCCGGTAATGGTCGGGGTGCACCTCGGACCAGTGCGGATTAACGCGGGACCTTCAGCCCGGCTTTTGATCAATTCGCCGTCAGAACTTGTCACCGACCCTGATTTAAAGTCAAGATATAATAGCCTTACCTTCGGATATCAGGCAGGCCTCGGGGTTGACATATTAAAGCTGATCACACTTGATCTGAGGTATGAAGGCAGTCTGCAGAAATACCAGACAAATATTGAGAATCTTACAGGTACTTCATTCAAGCTTGATGACAGGCCGAATGCCTTCCTGCTGAGCGTTGGGATACTATTTTGAGAAAAGCATTCTGGCTGCTACCAGTAACAGCAGTATTCCGAATATTTTCTTGAGGATATTCTCAGGCAGGTTCAGGGCAATCTTCGAGCCAAAATAAGAACCGATTAAGAAGGCAATTGCCAGTATTATAGCGAACTTGATGTTGACCTGCCCTGCTTTGAAATAATTGTAAGCTGCAATTATCCCGATGGGAGGAAGCATCACCGCAAGGCTTGTGCCCTGTGCAGAATGCTGGCTGAGCCCGAGCAGGAACACCAGGGCGGGGATCATGACGATTGCACCGCCAATTCCCAGCATGCCTGCAAGGGCACCTGTAATAATTCCTATCAGGATTAGCAGCATTACTAATGTAATTGACATTTTCATTTGAATTTGGTTAGAGTAAATCCGAATTATTCGTGACAAAAATATCAATAATATTTTAAGGCGGAGGATTAATACCATATGATTAGTTGCTGTTTTACCCCGGTAATCCGGCACCGTCCTGTTGAACATCATTTGCAGGGCAAAATCAATATTCATACTTTTGATTGCTGATGTTTATAATATGTCCGGGAAAAAACTATTATTTATAGCAGGTGCTTCAGTTCTGGCTTTGATTATCATCCTGTTTTACCTTTACAGTTTGATCTTCAGCCCGTCTGTAACTCTGCGCGGTAAAGGTGCAGTCATCCTCATCCCTGATAGTGCTTCATACGGACAGGTAATGGACTCGGTGTATTCTAAACTGGAAATAAAGCACCGGAAAACCCTTTCATGGCTGGCTGTGAGGAAGGAATACCCAACCCATATCAAGCCGGGGAGGTATGTCATCGAAAAGCCTTTAAGCTGCAGTCAGCTAATAAATATCCTGAGAGGCGGACGACAGTCGCCTGTGAAAATTACGTTCAGCAATGTCAGGACAATCAATGAGATCGCCGGAAAGATCGGTGGCAGGATAGAGGCAGATTCTGCGGAGATAGTGGTGTTCTTCTCTGATCCTGAAAATTTCAGAAAGGACGGATTTAACAGTGCAACGGTAATATCAGTCTTTATCCCGAATACATATGAGTTTTTCTGGAATACCTCACCTGGCAGGCTCTATTCAAGGATGCTCAGGGAATATGAAAGGTTCTGGAACAGGGACAGGAAACGGAAAGCTGAGGATCTGGGCCTGACACCAGTTGAAGTATCTGTCCTGGCATCAATTGTTGATGAAGAGGTTGCCAAATCTGACGAAAAACCAAGGGTGGCAGGAGTATACCTCAATCGCCTCAGGCTTGGCATGCCCTTGCAGGCTTGCCCGACGATAAGATTTGCCCTTAACGATTATACAATTACCCGGGTTCTTAACAAGTATCTTACTGTCGACTCCCCTTATAATACCTATAAATACAAAGGATTGCCTCCGGGGCCCATCCGTTGTCCTTCAGTTGACGGGATTGAAGCTGTGTTGAATGCGGAACATCACGACTATCTGTATTTTGCAGCCAAACCTGATTTTTCGGGTTACAATAGTTTTTCAAGAACCCTTTCGGAACACAACAGAAA
>JBAVOD010000550.1:0-10593 GCA_049691735.1 Bacteroidales bacterium | reverse complement strand
GTCTGAGAATTATACCAAACCAATTAAGGAAGCGTTTTTATTTAAAACAGGTAAGTGTTGCGGCACTGCCTAATTAATGAACAGATTGCCAGTGCGTTTTTCTTTTCTGATCCTTTTTGTTTTAACTCCTGTTTTGCTTTACGGACAACTGTCAGCTCCGGGGAGCAATGCGGTCCGTTATGTTTCTTATCCCTCATCTCCTTCAAGTTCAGATCCTGTATTTGTCTACTGCAATGCGTCGGGCAGCGTTACCGGCACCCTTGCTGCTGTGAGCCCCGGAGGTACCGGCCCATTCACCTTTTCGTGGTTCAGATGGAGTGATGCAACCGGTGGATTCACTGTTCCCGTCAGGACCGATACGGGTGTAACAACCTCAACTGTCAATAGTCTCGGAGAAGGTGGATACAGGGTTAACATTACCGGCGGAAGCGGCTTCAGCACAAACCTTACCGGCTGGATCTTCCTCGACAAACCCTATTCCCTTGCCGGGCTGAAGAACCGGACATGCGAATACGTGGCACTGACAGGCAAAGCTGCAGTTGATACGTTTTACTACGATGACCCTCTCAGCGGGCAGCGCATCAGGCTTGCAAACGGGGTCAGATTCATTTGGTCATCCGATCCCCCCTCATCAATACCCTATCCTACAATAGAACTTAATCCCCAGACCTTCGATCCGCCGCTTGTGGATGTCACATATATGCTCCAGGTCACCGACAGCTTTACATGCAGCAGTGTCTCATCCTTTTTTTACGAATCGATACATGTGAAGGCTGACTTTACAGCTGATCCGACAAGCGGAGAGGCTCCGCTCGAGGTTACCTTTACAGACAAATCCATAAGGGCACAGACATATAAATGGAATTTCGGTGACGATTCGACTTCAACTTTGAGCAATCCAGGGGTCCACACTTATTATATCCCCGGGGATTATTCCGTAACCCTCACTGTGGAGAGTTCCCTCCACTGCATCGATTCAACACGATTTGACAAGATAACAGTCGATGAGTCATCGCTGCTGGTTCCGAACGTTTTTACCCCTAACGATGACGGGATCAACGATGTATTCAGAGTCGAAAAGACATCCCTGAAGGACTTCAGCATTCAGATTTTCAGCCGCAGTGGCGTTAGAGTATATGATTTTTCGGGTGAGGGAAAGATGCTGAAGGACTGGGAAGGCTGGGACGGACATATAAATAACGGGTCGGCCAAAGCGAGTCCGGGAGTATATTTCTATATCATTAAGGCACTTGGCTGGGATGCTGTTCGTTACCAGGGGAAGGAGTACAGGGGATTCGTCTACCTGTACAGATAAAACGATATTTAAACTGTGATCCTTCTTTTTCTTGCTGTAACCTGCCACTCATCAGTGGCTGCTCCGCCGGTCACGACAGTGACCGTATCGTACCTGTCGACTGTTGGACATATATGATATGGTATGGCATAAAGAACATCACCCACTTTCAGTCCTGATGCCTCAGTTGTCCTTATGACCATGTGTTCCTCGTTATGCCCTCTAATCTCATATTTGCCGAGTTCCGGCAACCGGATCCTTGGTTGGGGGAACTCAGAAGCTACCGCTTTATGACCCAGATCGAGGCAGATAAGGTCTTTTGCCGGTTTGCTGACAATCCGGGTCATCAGGACTGCTGCATGCCTGAAATCAAGGTCGGTAAATGAGGTGCTGTCGCCGTAATCCCACAACAGAGAGGTTCCCGGGCTGGTCTCAACCCCGTCGCGAAGGGCATGGAAGGGGAATGTTGGTGTCCCGCCGGCAATGATCCTGACCTGTCTGCCACTCATTTTTTGAAGCACCGGTATCAGCCTTTGCACAGGCTCATAGGCTTCGTCGCAAATCCTCCTGCGCACAGCGGGGTCGCTTTCATGAATATGTCCGTCATAAACATGAAGCCCTTCAGCCCGGAGCATGGGCGATTCCAGCAACAGCCTGTAAAGTCCGGCTGCGGTCTCATCCGGGTATACTCCCGTCCTGTCCATGCCAACGTTGATGTCGATCCATACACGCGCTTCAAGATTTAATTTCAAGGCATTCTCTGATAAAAGCATAATGACTTCCCTGCAATCGGCAATGCATGAAAATTCAGCATCGGGAAATTTCTTTCTGAGCCTGAAGAATCTCCCGATGTTTGGACCCACAGGCTGGTAGGCCAGCAGAAGGTCTTTTACCCCGCAGTCAAGGGTCATTTCAGCCTCAGCAATAGTTGCACACTTGAACTTCGATATTCCGGACTTCATCTGAAGCTTAACCAGTTCGGGCATCTTATGCGTTTTAACATGGGGCCGGAGCCTTGCAGGATCACCCGTGATGGAGATCATCTTCAATATGTTGGATTCAACACGCTGAGGATAAACCAGCAGTGCCGGCGTGCTGACATCATTTTCGTTAGTTATGCTGTACCAGCGATCCATTTCAGAATATAAACTTATGTTATTACATGTTCAGCTCGAACATTGCTTCAATCTCAACAGCGATATTGCCAGGCAGTATCATTCCGACAGCGCTTCTTACCCCGACGCCATTATCTTCACCGAATACCTCTGCCATAAGCTCGCTGAATCCGTTGATCACTGCCGGGTGCCTGTCAAATTCAGGAGTGCTGTTGACCATGCCCAGTACTTTGATAAGGCGTTTGATCCGGTTTAGTTCGCCGAAATGTGATTTGATCGTCGCGAGCATAGTCAGCCCGGTCTGACGCGCTGCAAACCTGCCTTCTTCAAGGCTGAGATCACTGCCGAGCCTGCCTGTGATAAGGGTGCCGTCGGACCGCTGGGGAGCCTGGCCTGAAACAAAAAGGAAATTATTCACAACAACAACCGGTTTATAGACACCTGCAGGCTTTGGTGCCGGTGGCAGTATGAGTCCGAGCTCACTGATACGCTGTTCTGGATTTATATTCATTTCATTCGGTTTTAAGAATTTCTGCAAGTCCTGAAAGGTAATAAAATTAATTATTCATCCCTTTTTCCAATTTTTGAAATGTGCGTGATTCGCTGCTTACCGGTAAAAAACAGCTGCTTACAGGAAATAATGAATTTTAGCTATATAAAACTTTGTAAACTAAAATAGTTTTCACATTTTTGCGCCGCCAAAACCTAATAATGGATTACAAACAAAGGATAATAGAAGAGGCGGCGTTTATGTTCAGGACGTATGGCATAAGAGCTGTGACCATGGATATGCTTGCGAACAATATCGGGATCTCCAAAAGAACAATTTATGAAGTGTTCAAGGATAAGGATGAGCTTCTGGGGGGTGTTTTTATCTGGATGGCAACCATGCAGAAGGACCTGATAAAGAAGGTTTTTAATGAATCGGAAAACGTTATCGAAGCGATATTCAAGATGCTCGACAAAATGCGGGATCATTTCCTCACAGTAAGTCCGGCATTCCAGATGGATATCAGGCGCTCATACCAGGATATCCTCAAAACTCTTGGTGAGCAGGAGATCCCGTACTACGCAAGTAATTCGGAGATTCTTAAGAGGGGCATTGCCGAGGGCATCTTCAGGGATGACATCAATATTGAGATAACAAACAAATGTCTGCTTGAAGTGGCCAGGATATCGAACGACAAGAACGTTTTTCCGCCTGAAGACTTTATGAGCAGGGATGTAATAAGGAGTTTTTTCATCAATTACCTCAGGGGGATTTCCACGCAAAAGGGTCTGGACCTTATAGACCATTATGAGAAAAGTGATCAAAAATTACAATGAATATATTAACCCAATCACCCAAGCTTAAAATGAGTATGAAAAATAAATTTCTTGCATTTACAATTCTGTCAGTGCTTTTGCCGGGGAGTGTTCTGCTTTCGCAGGCCGGCGGCGACTTGAACCTGTCGCTTAAGGATGCGCAGGCTTACGCGGTAATGAATAATAAACTGGTCCTTGCAGCCAGGGCTGATGTTCTCGCATCGAGGGCAGCAGTGTGGGAAACCATTTCAAATGCGTTGCCGAATGTAAGCGCATCCGGATCTTACACCGACAACCTCAAGCTTATGACCACCCTTCTTCCGGGCGAATTTTTCGGAAGGCCCGGAGAGCTGATCCCTGTGACCTTTGGTTCGCAGTTCAATTCAAGTGCATCGGTGCAGGCGAATCTGCTGATCTTTAACGCGCCGCTGTACATCGGTATTGAAACCACAAAGCTTGCGGCAAAGCTCAGCGAGCAAAACCTTCAGAAATCTGAGCTTGATACGAAGGAAGCTGTAAGTACAGCCTATTTTCTTATCCTCCTTTCCGAGAAGTCGCTTGAGATCCTTGACGGGAACGTGGCAGATATGAATGAGACTCTTAAGTCGACAAAGTCGATGTATTCAGCCGGGATGGCAGAAGCCACTGACGTTGATCAGATGACTTCAAACGTGAATATGCTGGAAAACACCAGGAGCTCCCTTTTAAGAACTATTGAGCTCGACTATAACCTTCTCAGATTTCAGCTCGGTGTTTCGGCTGATACAAAAATCATTCTCAGCGAGACTCTTGAAGGACTTGTTGGCGAGGTTAACGTGGAGGCTTTGCTTTCACAGCAATTTGATCACACTCAGAATATTGACTTCAAACTTGTTGAGGGTCAGGAACTGATCTCTTCCCTTGCCCTTAAATCCCAGAAATCATCCGTGCTGCCCACTCTGGCCGGCTTCTACAACTACGGTACCAACGGGATGGGCGACAAGATGTCGGACCTGCGATGGTTCCAGAATTCAATGACAGGTGTACAGCTTACGGTGCCGATCTTTGCCAGCGGCCAGAGGTTAGCGCAGATAAAGAAAGCGCAGATGAACCTTGAAAAGGCACGAACCACAAAGGACATGGTAGCAGAACAGCTTTTGCTTCAGGAAAAACAGCTTAGATACAATCTGGTAAATGCTAACCTTCAGTATCAGAGCCAGAAAGAAAATGTTGCAGTCTCAATGAGGGTATATACCAGCATGGAAAACAAATTCAAACAGGGAATGGCTTCCAGCCTCGAACTGACACAGGCCAACAGCCAGTACCTTCAGGCTGAAAACAACTATGTTTCATCCTTAATGAACCTTCTTCAGACAAAGCTTGAACTCGATAAGTTGTTGAACAATCTTTAATCAAATCAGAAACATTTTAATAAGTACAATAATGAAATACGGAAAATCAATCCCGGTCATTCTGACAGCCGGCCTGATGATGGCAGCCTGCTCTTCAAAGAACAGTGCCCCTGCCGGTGCAACGAGTGTCGCCGACACAGCTGTAAAGGCTGCAATCCCTGTAAAGGTGATTACCCTTGAAAAATCTAAAATTGCCCGGACAATTGAATATACTGCAACAATCCTGCCTTTCGAGGAAGTCAATATGGCGCCTTCGGTTCCCGGCAGGATAGAAAAGATTTATGTTGAAGTTGGCGACAGGGTGAGTATGGGAGAGAACCTCTTCCTGATGGACAGGACGCAGCTCTTTCAGCAGAAAGTTCAGCTGAGCAACCTGGCCAAGGATCTCTCGAGGCTCGATACCCTGCTTAAGTCGGGAAGTGCCAAACAGCAGCAATACGACCAGATGAAGACGCAGTACGACGTGACTAAGACCAATGTGGATTTCATGGAACAGAACACCCTGCTTAAATCACCGTTCACAGGCATTGTCACAGGCAAATACTTCGAGGACGGCGAGGTGTATTCAGGCTCACCGGTCACGGCGTCAGGAAGGGCTGCTGTGGTAACGGTGATGCAGGTAAATCCGCTGAAAGTCAATGTAAATGTTTCGGAGCAGTACTATCCTCTGATAAAGAAGGGAATGAAAGCCACACTGACTGCCGATGTGTATCCCGGGGAAACATTCACTGGATCTGTTTACAGGATCGCTCCTACAGTGAATTCATCGACGCGTTCATTCGAAGTTGAGCTTGAGCTCCCCAACCGGAACGATCAGCTCAAGCCGGGCATGTTTGTACGGGTCTCAATGTACCTTGGTGAAGTCGAGACATTTGTTGTCCCTGCAAGCGCAGTGCTCGTTCAGGAAGGAACTAATACCCGTTATGTTTTTGAAGCCAGGGGGAACGTTGCCGAAAGGATAGAAGTCCTTCTGGGCAAGAGATTCGACGACAGGCTGGAGGTCATTTCAGATAATCTGAAGGAAGGCGATTTACTTGTCAGCGACGGCCAGGCTAAACTGATAAACGGCGACAGGGTCGAAATTTCGAGATAACCAATAAAAATCCAAAAAAAAAGAAAATGAGCATATACAGTGCTTCGGTAAAGCGACCCGTAACGACAATACTTATATTTGCCGCTCTCATTGTTGTAGGCATTTATTCTCTTGTCCAACTCCCGGTGGATCTCTATCCCGAGATGGAGCTTCCTTATGTTCTTGTGTATACAACGTATCCCGGCGCAAGCGCTACCGATATCGAATCGAATGTCACAAGGCCGCTTGAGAATTCCCTCAATTCGGTGACCAACCTGAAGGAAATAACATCAAGCTCCAGCGATGGGGTCTCCGTCATTTTTATGAATTTTGAGTACGGCACCAACCTTGATGAAGCTTCAAATGATATCCGAAGCACCCTCAGCATGGTCGAAAGATTGTTGCCAACAGATTCCGAAAAACCTACAATCCTTAAGTTCAATACCACAATGATGCCCATAATATTCTATGCGGTAACCGCAAAAGAAAGTTATGCAGGCCTTGAAAAGATCCTTGATGAGAAGATCGTAAATCCGTTGAACAGGGTAGAAGGTGTCGGGTCAGTTTCGCTTGCAGGTGTCCCGGGGCGCAAGATCTATATAGATGTCGATCCGAGGAAGATGGAGGCATATAACCTTACAATTGAGCAGGTTGGAAATATTCTCAGGGCTGAGAACATGAATCTGCCTGCCGGCTATATAGAAATGGGCAAGACCGATTATCCTTTGAGGGTAGAGGGTGAATTTCCTGAAAGTGACGTAGTAAAGAATATTGTTTTAAGCAGCTTTAACGGAAGCAATGTCTATCTCAGGGACATAGCCGAGGTAAGGGATACTATCCGTGAATCAAAGCTCGATACCAGGATAAATGGAGCGCACGGAATGGGTATGTACGTTCAGAAACAATCGGGGGGCAACACTGTCAAGGTAACAAAGGAGGTTGAAGCATCGCTCGAAACGTTAAAGAAAGATCTGCCAGCTGATGTGAAGATCGAGAAGCTTTTTGACAGTGCCTCGTTTATAAAGGATTCGATAAGCAATCTTACAGAGACGCTGATGTACGCGGCTATCTTCGTTATCCTGGTTGTCCTGTTCTTCCTGGGAAGATGGAGGGCGACATTTATTATCATCCTTACAATTCCTATTTCGCTGATTGTTGCATTTATTTACCTGTTCGTAACAGGCGCCTCGATCAACATCATTTCCCTGACCTCACTTTCAATCGCTATAGGGATGGTTGTAGATGATGCTATCGTGGTGCTTGAGAACATCACAAAGCATATTGAAAGGGGAAGCCAGCCGCGGGAAGCTTCAATTTATGCCACCAATGAGGTGTGGCTTGCAGTAATTGTAACAACGCTGACAGTAGTTGCTGTATTCTTCCCGCTCACTTTCATAAAAGGTCTTACAGGTGTATTGTTCAAGCAGCTTGGAATGAGCGTCACAATAACCATTGTAACTTCAGTATTTGCTGCAATCACTCTTACCCCAACCCTGAGCTCGCTTCTTCTGAAATGGTATCCGATCAGAAAGGATGCTCCTTTCTGGACATATGACGGAAGCATAAGAAAAGGGCTTGACTGGTTTGACCGCTTTTATGAAAAGACACTCAGGTGGGCACTCCATCACAAGACGGTTGTGGGATTGGTGACCCTGGTGATATTTGTAGCTTCGATGAGCCTTTTTGCGCTGATCAAGACCGAATTCTTTCCCCAGGCTGACGAATCGCGCGTTACGGCTGTCGTTGAGCTTCAGACCGGTACAAGGGTTGACCAGACACTCCTGACTTCCGACAAGCTCGACAAGATGATAAGAACCAGGTATCCTGAAGTCAAAATCATGGAGACTTCTACCGGAGCTGACGATCAGGGTGGCTTTGCATCACTTTTCAGCGCACAGGGTACTCATACAATTAATTACAGTCTTGCCCTGGTGCCGATCGAAGAAAGAAAGAAAAGCAGTTTCGATATTGCAGAGGAATTAAGGACCGAGCTGGCTAAATACCCTGAGATCATTAACTACAGTGTAAGCACATCAGATAATATGGGCAGCTTTGGCGGAAGTTCAGTTGCAGTCGAAGTTTACGGATATGATATTTCACAGACAAACATTGTTGCGGAAGAACTGGCGGCAAAAATCAGGAAGATGCAGGGAGCCAAGGATGTCACTATCAGCCGCGATAAATCAAAACCTGAGCTTCAGATTATCCTTGATCAGAACAAGATGATCGCCAACGGGCTGAATACTGCCATGGTGTCGACAGCTATCAAGAACAGGGTAGAAGGTCTGACAGCTACCAGGCTAAGGCAGTTCGGTACTGAATATGACGTAGTTGTGAGATTCAAAAGAAGTTCGACATCGACTATTACAAGCATTCAGAATATCGGGATAACAAATCCTGCAGGACAGTTGATCCGACTTGGAGAAATCTCTCAGATAAAGGAATACTGGGCTCCTCCGACAATTGAACATAAACGAAAGGAGCGTATTGTTACAGTATCATTCACTCCTTATAAACGATCGCTGACCAGCCTTCAGCTGGAGGTTCAGAAAGCAATCAACGAAACAAGCCTGCCAGGCGGAATAATGGTACAGATCTCTGGCGCAATCAAGGATCAGATGGAAACGGCAAGGGATATCGGCACGCTTGTGATCATCAGCCTTATTCTTGTTTACCTGATCATGGCATCGCAGTTTGAATCGCTTAAAATGCCATTTATCATTATGTTTTCGATCCCGTTTGCATTTTCGGGAGTTGCAATTGCACTGTTCCTGACAAACACGACCCTTAGCGCGATTTCCGCGATAGGGGCGGTTATGCTGATCGGTATTGTCGTGAAAAACGCAATTGTTCTGGTCGACTTCATAAACCTGATGCGTGAAAGAGGGCTGGAACTTTATGAAGCAATCGCATTATCAGGAAGATCAAGGCTCAGGCCCGTAATTATGACATCAGCCACAACAATTCTGGGGATGCTGCCGCTTGCAATGAGTACCGGTGCCGGTTCAGAGCTCTGGAGTCCGATGGGTGTGGCGGTCATCGGGGGACTGATATTTTCGACCCTGGTTACCCTTATTCTTGTGCCGGTGGTATATGCAGCCTTTTCGAGGCATGGTGAGCGGAATAAGAAGCTCGCTTTATACTCCGACATGGACTTTATGAATGGCAGTAACGGTGTTTCTGCAAAAAATTCAAACATCTAAAAAGACTGATTATGAAAGCTATAATGATAATATACAACCAGGCTCACACCGAAAAGGTAGAGTACCTCCTCGATAAGCTGGCAATTAAGGGTTATACCCTGTGGGAAAGCGTCACAGGAAGAGGCAGCAACACCGGTGTCCCGCATCTTGGCACTCATGCCTGGCCTGAAATTAACAAAAGTGTACTCACGATAGTAGGCGACGAAATGGTTGATCCTGTTCTTGAAAAGATTAAAAAAATTGATGCGATCAATGAAGAAGTGGGAATAAGGGCTTTTGTGTGGGACGTTGCAAAAACTGTCTGACCTGAAGAGGGCAGTTAAGCATTCCCCTCCCGCGCTTGATCCATTATAGCGACTACGTGAAGACGTCCGGGGGGGGTGAGTAATTTTCCTGATTTCAGCATCTTTCACGCCTTCACGCCTTCGCGCCGCCCTTTTAGGGATTTGGGGGTGGAAAAACCGGGTCGGGGATCTTTAATGAGGCCCCACATTAAATTCCGGTTAAATAACCTGAAACTGAGAACAATTGGATTCATCCATTGTTAAAAATATGACATTTGTCATGTTTTTATTAAATTAGCCGCGTAATGAATTATGTTAACGGGGAATTTATAAATGAGGGTTAATAAATACCTGAAACGAGCATGACATGTGATAAATGATATGTTGAGAAGCTTGAGAACCAGAAATATATTATGAACATGAAGCACGATGTTATTATTATCGGTGGTGGCGTAAGCGGAACAGCACTTCTATATACCCTTGGTAAATACACAAATGTGAGGAGCATAGGTCTTATTGAAAAATACAATGATTTCGGCAGGGTAAATTCGTCCGCACGGATGAACAGCCAGACACTTCACTTCGGGGATATCGAAACAAACTATACCCTTGATAAAGCAAGGAAGGTGAAACGCTCTGCGGATATGGTTAAACACTACCTTGAAAATGAAAAAGCTTTAAACGGGGCAGGCAAACTGTTCATCCGGGTCAATAAGATGGTGCTGGCAGTAGGAACCCAGCAGGTCAGCATTTTAAGGGAGAGGTTCAAAACTTTCAGTCAGCTTTTTCCACACCTCAGGATGATCGGAAGGGATGAAATCGCGAAGTTAGAGCCCAGGGTAGTTGAAGGGAGGGACCCCGATGAGGAACTTCTTGCACTGACAACAGAAGATGGCTACACAGTCGATTACGGTGAGTTGTGTCATTCT
>JBAVOD010000549.1:0-18277 GCA_049691735.1 Bacteroidales bacterium | reverse complement strand
CAGTAGAGATAGTTCCGTGCACAACATTTGATGCAACGCTTAATTCAGTTAAGGAGGGCAAAGCCGAACTTGCGATGATGGCAATCGAAAATGCGAGGTCAGGAAGTATACTTTACAATTATAACCTGATAAGGGAATCGGGGCTGAAGATCCTTGGAGAGCATAACCTGAGGATAGTACAGAACCTTATGGCGCTTCCCGGTCAGACCATGAGAGATATTAAGCAGATCAGGTCTCACCCTATTGCACTTTCCCAATGCATGAACTTCCTGAACCTGCATCCCGAGATTACACTTGTTGAAGCAGATGACACTGCAGGAAGTGCAAAGCTGATCTCCGAGCATCGGCTGAAAAAAATAGCAGCAATAGCATCCGCTGCTTCTGCGAAAATCTATGGTCTCGAAATCCTCGCCTCCGGTATTGAGACATACAAAAAAAATTATACCAGGTTCCTTGTTATCGGACGAGAAGAATTGGGGAAAAGGGATGGAAACAAGATCTCGGTCTGTTTTGCAACCGGACACAAACCAGGCTCACTCGCGGCCGTCCTTGTCAGACTTGCGGAAATGAATATAAACCTTTCAAAGATCCAGTCAGTCCCCAGGCTCAACGGAGATTGGGAGTATATGTTCTATCTCGACCTGGAACTCCCGGCAGGGGCCGATGTAGATAATATAAGGTCGGTCCTGGAGAATTATACAAACAACCTTGAAATTCTTGGCGTTTACAATAAAGGAGATATGCTTTATGAAAGTTAAACCTGCTGACCGCACGGCTTCCGTCCAGGAATATTACTTTTCCCGGAAGCTCAGTCAGATAGAAATGATGCGACGATCGGGAACTGACGTCATTAACCTGGGAATAGGCAGTCCCGACCAGCCACCTTCTGAAAACACCATCAGGCGGTTGTCTGAGGAAGCGGCCAGGCCCGGTGTTCACGGATACCAGAGCTACAACGGGAATGCAATACTGAGAAAGGCTTTCGTCGACTGGTATCTTAAATACTTCAGGGTAAGCCTGAACCCCGACAATGAGATACTGCCCCTCATGGGGAGCAAGGAAGGGATAATGCACATAAGCCTTGCCTTTGTAAATGAAGGCGATGAAGTACTGGTCCCCGATCCGGGCTATCCCACCTATTCGTCGGTAACAAGCCTGGTTGGCGGAAAGATAAAATACTATCCGCTTGAAGAAAGAAATGGCTGGCATCCCGACCTTGAGCTTCTTGAAAAGGAGGACCTTGGAAAGGTAAAGCTCATGTGGGTGAATTATCCTAACATGCCCACAGGTGCGAGAGGTTCCCTGGAGCTGTTCAGGAAGCTTGTTTCATTTGCAGCAAGGCATAACATTCTTTTGTGCAATGACAATCCATACAGCTTTATCCTCAGCAACGAATATCTCAGTTTGCTCTCAACCGAAGGCGCAATGGAGACAGCGCTCGAACTTAACTCCCTCAGCAAATCTCATAATATGGCCGGCTGGCGTCTTGGCATGGTGGCCGGGAATCCCGAATACATAAAGAATATCCTGAAAGTCAAAAGCAATATGGACTCAGGGATGTTCCTTCCGATGCAGCTGGCTGCAGCAGAGGCGCTTAATAACCCGCCATCGTGGTACGACGAAATAAATTCAATCTATCGTCAGCGCAGGATAATTGCCGAATCGCTGATGGATTTGCTGCAGTGCAGGTTCGACAAAAGCCAGTCAGGGCTGTTCCTGTGGGGCCGCCTGCCCGACACGATCGGGTCGTGTGAGGCATACGTTGAAGAAATCCTTGGCCGGGCCCATGTTTTCATCACCCCGGGCTTTATTTTCGGCCCCGGCGGTGACCGCTACATCAGGATCTCGCTTTGCGCTACGGAAGAGAGGTTGATCGAAGCAAGAAGCAGAATTAATGAAGTTCTTAACCAATCATCAATAACCAATCACCACACATGACAGTAGGAGTAGTAGGAATAGGCCTCATCGGAGGCTCACTGATGATCGATCTCCGCAAACGGGGGTTTGCTGACAAAATAATAGGCGTCGACAATAACATTCAGCACAGGAATATTGCCCGGTTATGCGGGCTGGTGGATGAAACCGATACACTCGATAATGCGATCGACAGGAGTGATCTGATAGTTCTGAGTACCCCTGTTGATACCAACTGCAGGATGCTTCCCAGGATACTCGACAGGATAAAAGGGACATCAAAGACGGTAACCGACATGGGATCGACGAAGGCAAGCATGTCGAAGGTTTCGGAGAACCACCCGGCAAGAGGTCGTTATGTGGCTTTTCACCCCATGGCAGGAACCGAGTTTTCAGGTCCGCTGGCAGCTATCGGCAGGCTTTTCGACTACAAGACGGGGATAGTTTGCGATCGTGAACTAAGCGATCCCGATGCCCTCAGCCTGGTAGAGAGGATGATAGACATCCTGAATATGAGGAAAGTCTATATGAACTCGGAGGATCATGATATTCACGTCGCTTACGTTTCGCACATATCACATATCACTTCCTTCTCGCTTGCACTGAGTGTCCTTGACAAGGAAAAGGAAGAACAGAACATCCTTACTCTTGCCGGAGGCGGTTTCGAAAGCACCGTGCGGCTTGCCAAGAGCAACGGTGAGACATGGGCTCCGATTTTTGCAGAGAATTCCAGGTTCATACTGGAAGTGCTTGACACCTACATCGAGAAAATGAACCTGTTCAGGAATATGATTGCCAAGAAGGATAAGGAAGGTCTGAAAAATCTTATGAACGAGGCAAATAAAATAAGAAAGATACTCAACTAATGACTTTACATCATGGTAGTAAAATTGAAAACGACTCCTGTAAATGAGTGGAAAGGATACAAGGGAAGACCGTTCCTGATATCCGGGCCCTGCAGCGCCGAGACCGAGGAGCAGGTAATGCAAACAGCCAGGCAGATTGCAAAGCTGGATCAGGTAAGTATATTCAGGGCCGGGATATGGAAGCCCAGAACACGACCCAATTCATTCGAAGGAGTCGGTACCGAAGGGCTGAAATGGCTGAGGGATGTCAAGAAAGAAACAGGACTGATGGTCGGGATTGAAGTTGCCAACGAACGGCATGTCTATGAGGCACTTAAATACGGAATTGATATGCTTTGGATCGGCGCCAGGACCTCTGTCAATCCATTCACTGTTCAGGAGATCTCTGATGCCCTGAATGGAGTTGATATAATGGTACTTGTTAAAAATCCTATCAATCCCGATCTTGAGTTATGGATCGGTGCGATAGAGAGGATCGCCAGGGCAGGGATAACAAGACTTGGGGCTATCCACAGGGGCTTCTCAACCTATGAGAAAACAATCTACAGGAACCAGCCCAACTGGCAGCTTCCCATAGAGCTCCGGCGCAGGATCCCCGACATCCCGATAATATGCGATCCGAGCCACATCTCAGGGGCAAGGGAATACCTGCACGAGATCTCGCAAAAAGCAATGGACCTTAATTTTGACGGGCTAATGATAGAATCGCATATCGATCCCGACAAGGCTCTGAGCGATTCAGCACAGCAACTGACCCCGAACGATCTTAAGGAACTTCTCAGCCGTCTTATACTGAGAAGCCCGGTGGCTTCCGATCCCAAACTGATTGATATACTGGGTGAACTGAGACAACAGATCGATGTATTCGACGACCATCTTCTCGACATCCTTGAAAAAAGAATGAAAATCGCTGAAACCATTGGTCAGTATAAAAAGGAAAATAATATTACTATCTTGCAGACAACACGCTGGGATGAAATCATTAAAAAGGTAATGAAACGAGGTCAGGCCAAGGGTCTCAGCAGGGAAGTGATCGACATTATTTTCAAAGCCATACACCAGGAATCGATAAACCACCAGATGCGTGTAATGAATAACGGGGTCGACATATCAAACGAAAACAGCTAATAACATTTTAATGGATAGAACAGTATCTCCCTCATTTGTTTCAGGCGTGGTAAAAGCTCCCCCCTCAAAAAGCATGACACAGAGGGCGATCGCTGCGGCCATTCTGGCTGAAGGCACAAGCCTGATCATGAATCCTTCATATTGCGATGATTCGCTTGCCGCGATGAGCATTGCGGTTTCGCTGGGAGCCAAAGTGGAACCCGAAAACAACAGGATAAGGATCACAGGGTGCAGGGATCTGAAGGAAAAGAAGCTAAACTGCGGGGAGTCAGGGCTCGCAATTCGGCTTTTCTCTCCGATTGCCGCACTTTATACCGAGGAGATTACCATGACAGGTTCAGGCTCTCTGAAGACAAGGCCCATGTCGATGATTGGCGATGCTCTTTTACAGCTCGGAGTGAAGGTCTCAAGCAACAACGGATTTCTTCCGCTTACAATCCAGGGGCCCGTAAGGGGAGGACGCTGTGAAATTGACGGATCACTGAGCTCACAGCTTCTGACGGGGCTGCTGACGGCACTCCCCCTTGCATCGGGCGATTCTGAAATTATTGTACACGATCTTAAAAGCAAGCCCTACATCGACATGACAACCGGGATCCTTAAGGATTTCGGAATTATAGTCGAAAATGAAGATTACAGGCGTTTCATCATTCCCGGCCGGCAAAAATATGCCGAAAGGGACTATGAGGTCGAAGGAGACTGGAGCGGAGGAGCCTTCCTTCTCGTTGCCGGAGCGATCAACGGGGATCTGAAGATTACAGGCCTCCGTCCCGACAGCCTTCAGAGCGACAGGGCGATTCTTAAAGCTCTTGAACTGGCCGGAGCAAAAGTCAGCTTTTCGCATGATGGTATTGAAGTGGCAAAGTCACAACTCAGATCTTTTGAATTTGATGCAACTGAATCGCCCGATCTCTTCCCTCCGCTTGTTACCCTTGCTTCATACTGCAGGGGAACATCCGCCATCAGGGGTGCTTCGCGCCTGAGACATAAGGAAAGCGACAGGGCTGAGACGCTTTCCGAAGAATTCGGCAGAATGGGAGTTATTGTAACCTTGAAAGATGATTTTCTGTACGTTACGGGAGGACCGGTGAATGGTTCCAGGGTAATGTCGCATGATGACCACCGGATCGCAATGGCTGAAGCTGTGGCAGCCCTGGGGGCATCGGGAAGCATAGTGATAAAGGATTCGCATTGCGTGACAAAGTCCTATCCGGATTTTTTCACCGACCTGTCTGTTGCCGGTGCAGTTATTCTCGGATAAGTGTTTATGACCGGATATCAATGATTTTTTCAAACAATTGACCTGAAAGTAAAAAAAACCATAAAAAATTTCGAATTAATCCTGCAAATGAAAACTTTTATTTATTTTTGAAGTTATGATGAAAGGAGCGTTATACATCTGGTCTTGGCGCAGCACGTAACATGTCGCTGTGAATAAGGCCGGTATATAATTGTTTGAAGATACAAACCAGAGAGGCACACTGTTCACAGTGTGCTTTTTCATTTTAAATCACCAACTAAATCTAGATACACAATGGAAAAAATTACAAAGATTTTACTAAGCGAAAGTGAAATGCCACGGCAATGGTACAACATTGTGGCTGATATGCCCAACAAGCCGATGCCTCCGCTGCATCCCGTAACCCGTCAGCCCATTGGTCCCGAGGCGCTTGCCCAGGTTTTTCCGATGGAACTGATAAAACAGGAAGTATCGACCGAAAGGTATATCGATATCCCTGATGAAGTTCTGGATATGTACAAAACCTATCGTCCCTCTCCTATGTTCAGAGCTGTAAACCTTGAAAAGGCGCTTGGAACAAAAAGCAAGATCTATTACAAGTATGAGGGAGGAAATTATTCCGGATCCCACAAGGCCAACACTGCAATTGCACAGGCCTACTATAATAAGAAGGAGGGGGTCAGGAGGATCACAACAGAGACAGGCGCAGGCCAGTGGGGCAGCGCAATGAGCTTCGCATGCCAGCATTTCGGGCTCGAACTCCTGGTTTTCATGGTAAAAGTAAGCTTCGATCAGAAACCTGGCCGCAAGCTCCTGATGAATACCTATAATGCCAAGGTTGTAGCTTCTCCTTCAACGATGACTGCTGCCGGCCGGAAGGTCCTTGAGCAGTTCCCCGATTCCCCGGGAAGCCTTGGTATTGCAATTTCAGAAGCAATGGAGATAGCCGTTCAGGACCCATATACCAAGTATTCGCTCGGTAGCGTGCTCAATCATGTAATACTGCACCAGACAATAATCGGACAGGAAGCCCTTCTCCAGATGGAAAAGGCAGGCGACTATCCTGATGTTGTGATAGGTTGCTTCGGAGGGGGATCGAACTTCTCGGGTATTGCTTTCCCTTTCCTCAGGGAAAACCTGACCAAAGGAAGGAAAACGAAACTCCTGACAATTGAACCGTCATCCTGCCCTAAGCTTACCAAAGGGAAGTTCATGTATGACTTCGGTGATGCTGCTGGAATGACTCCTCTCCTTCCGATGTTCACACTCGGCCATAATTTCATCCCTGAAAAGATCCACGCCGGAGGCCTGCGCTATCATGGTGCCGGTGTCCTGGTAAGCCAGGTCCTTAAAGACGGGCTTATCGAGGCCAGATCAAAAATGCAGAGGGAATGTTTTGAGGCGGGCGTTTTGTTCGCAAGAACTGAAGGGATCCTTCCGGCTCCCGAATCGAACTATGCCATTGCCGGAGCTCTTGATGAAGCAAGGAAAGCCGACATTGAAGGGGTTTCAAAAACAATTCTTTTCAACCTCTCCGGACACGGTCATTTCGACATCTCAGCCTATGAGAAGTATTTCGAGAATAACCTGCCCGATCATGAGCTCAGCACTGCCGAGGTAGAAGAAGCAATATCAAGTATCCAGTTTCCTTCATAAGGGCTATGCAAGCATTCCCGGAGCCAGACTGCAGGGGTGGATAGAAGGGGGAAAGTGATATCAAAGTGATATCAAAATGATATTAAAATGATATCAAAGTGATATCAAAATGATATTAAAATGATATCATTTTGACCTGTTGCAGCTTGCAGATTGTCCGTAGTCGAAGCGATTGGAGACCCCTCTGCCCTGGCGGGCCGGCGGGTAGATTCCTCCCGGCGTTCGTCAATGCGATCAGAGACCTCTCTGCCCTGGCGGGCACCTCCCCTGAGAGGGGAGGAGGCACTAGTTATAGAATAAGCTTTTATCTTGATTATCTGCGGAAATCTGCGAGAAACAAAGAAAACTTTATCGTTTATCAGAAATCCGAATAGTCAGTCGGATGCAGAAGGTACGGATTAGCTTTGGAAACAGTATTCTTATACTCATCCATTCCCGACAGCTTTTTCCACTCAGGCGAGCTGCTGAAAGACTTCCATTTCGCGTCGTGGGTCGTCATATCCTGAAAAGTAGTCATATACATCAGGTTTGGCATATGGCTTCCCGTTAATACCTGGCCATAGAAAACCGCATTGAAACTGAGCGATTCAAAAAGCCTGATCTCTCCTCCTTCATTGAACATCTGTATCTTTTTGGCTGCCTTTGCCTCTGTGGCGCTTTCATAGCTGCGGAGCTCATATATCCTCTCCGAAGCCGGATTTGTGTAGTTCGGAGCCCTGAATGCAGGCATTAATGCGAAGGCCTTCAGAAGAATGCACTCCTGGCGCCTGTAAGGCGGATCATTGAAAGGTGCGTCCAGGAAATCCTTCCCCGCCTGATTGTATGCCTGGTCCTTGCTCAGGGTTTCGCCGAGCTTCAGGAAATCGTCGATCGTTTTAAAGGGAACGAATACATAAATAAGCTTTCCAAAAGCAGTGTCCCTTTCAATTGGCTTGAAAACACCAGCTTTGGGGATACCTGCACGGTGAAGAGCGGGAAGGTAAGCACTCTTCAGGAAGGCGTCCACCCTGCTTTCCTGGGCAGGGCCGGTTATGTGGTAAATCCTGATCTCATAGTACTGTTGTTTTTCAGGCGGCGCTGTGACCGAGCCAGCTGAAAATGAACAGAGAAGCAATGCTGCAACAGCAATTCCAGTTTTGATAAGATTGAGTTTTTTCATTGTTGATTGAGTTTACACAAGGGTGGTTATTAATAATTCTTTGAAAAATCGGTAAATATTATGTTTGCCTGTTCAGGAGTAAGATCAGCTCCCGACCTGACGTAAAACCTGTGACGGAGGGTGAGCGATTCTCCTTTTGCCAGGCTATAGCTGATCTTCTCCTGTTTGGGATCGTATGAATTCCGGCCGAGATTGTTCATTGAAAAAAGGCCGTAACCCCGCGCATGTGCATATGCAGGAAATCCGAAATTCCGGGGATGATCAAATATTGCAAATGTAATTGTAGTGTTATCCTTTGTCCCTGTAAGGTAAACCCATTCATTCCTGGTTCCCCATACGGCATCACCTTTAAGGCCTTTGCCCGAGGTAAACATTCCTGTGACCCCTGTATTGTCAATTGCCTTGACGGTTGTGGCATTTCCCTTGTCATCTGTAAATATCAGCGATTCGTTTGAAGGCATTTCAAAAGCCCTGTCAACCCTGATGGCAAATAATCCTTCCTTATTGTCCAGAATAGTCACGGGACCATTTGCTGCAGTCAGTGTGATTACATGATCAATGATCCTTGAATCCATGTCACCGGAGAAAATATACTTTGTATTTTCGCTCAGGATCGTGTTTCCCTTGTTGTCATTCCAGTCCGCTGTTACCTGCAGGACACCCTTTTTACCGCTTGTTGCTTTCACTATTTTCCTTAGGACAATATGTCCGTACGAATCTTTTTTGTCGGCAGGAATTGCCGATGAGTTATTCCAGAAATCGAGACCGTTGATATTTCCGTGATTAAACCAGAGACCTACCTGGTGTGGATGGTCGACACGCTCGCCCTTCCTCGGCTCGAGCGGAAATCCTCTGGTGATCACCGATCCGCCCGGAGCATAGATCGGATACAGGAACGGTTTCTCAAGATCTGCCGGGTAACGGTACGAGGTGAACAACTCCCCGTTGACGTAAACGTTCACAATATTCCGGTCATCAAGCCGCTCCAGCCTCACGCCACTGGTATTTGACGGTTGAGCGCAGGTTATATTCATAGTTGCGGGGATCACTGCTATTGCGGCAACAAAAACGGCGGGCCACCGGCTGTTGAAAAGTCTCTTCATAATTGATTAAACTTACTGGTTAACGGGTATTATTTTCTAATTACGAAATTATCGATCAGGAGGTTATCCTTATCAAATACCCTGTAGGTAATAGCTCTGTCCGAAATATCCATGATTGCAAAGGTGAACATCGTTCTGTCTTGGGTATAAGCCATTGTTGGCAGGTCCTTGCCTCCCAGCCCGGAAGGATTACCTCCGGCCGTTCCGTTAGTTATGAAGAGTGTCCCTTTGCCCGCCCGGACAGGAGCTGCATGATCACTTGTAACAGGTACTCCGTCGCTAAGCTGAAAATGCCTTTCATAAACATGCCTGTGACCTGCAAGGCAAAGATCTACCTTGTGGCGTTCAATAACAGGAAGAACCGATTCCTTCCACTGATTAATATTGCTCCATCCGAATGAATAGAGAGGATAATGCATATACACGATTATCCATTTGATATTTTTACTCTTTTCAGCACCTGAAAGATCTTTATCGAGCCATTTGTACTCAGGTGAACCGGGTTTATATCTTACCTGGCCCGATTTGGAAGCAGCCTCAGCACATCCCGAGAACAGGACAACAAAATGCACATTCTCATAATCATACGAATAATCAGTTTCATTTCCGGGCAGGTTGAAAAGCTTCCTGAAATCATCGTATGGTTTCTGGAAATCAGGTCCCGGTGTATTGTTGACATCATGGTTGCCAAGGGCAGGCATCACGGGCGCTGACGAATTCAGGTTCAGGGTTGACTTCAGAAATTTCTCCCATGAGGTTGTTTCGGACCCGTTATTCACCATATCCCCCATGTGCAGCACAAGCGAGGGTGAGTACAGCTTTATCATATCAGCAACAGCTGTCGATTTCCCGAATTCCTCATTGCCCGGGTTGTTCTGCGTATCAGCAATCACCCCTACCCTGAATGACCCTGTGTCGGGTTCCGTGACAAACGAATATATCGGGCTCCAACCTGCTTCATCTGACCCGGTCTTGTAAAAATATTTTATCCCGGGCTGAAGCCTCCTGAGCCTGGCACTGATCACGAACCGGTCATGGAAAGCTGAGCTGTTTGCCTTAACCCTGCTTTCAAGGTCAGGAAAAACTCCATATCTTACATACTGGTTTCCCGCACTGATTTTGCTGCACCATGTGACTATGACAGGAGAATGTGATTGTCCAGGCTTTCCCTGAAGGCTGAGATGAACCATTTCAGGCTGGGCATTCACCTGCGGCAGGAGGGCAGTAATCATTGCTGCAGCAAAAGCAAGCACAGGTATTGTACGCGACAATGAGTTTGAACCGGGCTTTGACACTTCAATCATCATGAGGGATTTTACATGAAACTAAAATTGCAATCGACAACGGCTAAATTAATCAAAAACATTCAGTCCGTCGAATTAAGGACATGAGTTCACCCGGAGCCGGATAACCTGCACGTTAAAAAGTCTTTCCGTTACCCTCACAGTTAATACTCCTTTTATTATATTAGCCTTGTTAATTCATGCTGCCTTCTTCCATCACTCTAAACCTGGTACAATGGAAAATACAACAGAACCAGCTCATTCAAGGCTTCATTCCCTTGATGCTCTCAGGGGATTTGACATGTTCTGGATAATGGGCGGGGAATCGATATTTGCCGGTCTTGCGGCCCTTACTGGATGGCCCGTTCTCAAATGGTGGGCCACACAGCTCGAACACATGCAATGGAACGGATTTCATTTTTATGATATGATCTTTCCGCTTTTCCTGTTCATTGCAGGCATCTCATTCCCATTCTCACTTGCAAAGCGGAAATCAATGAACGTTGCCAGGAAACAGATCTACAGGCATGTGATAACCAGGGGGCTGATCCTTGTTCTGCTGGGGATATTGTACAACAATGCCCTTCACTTCAATCCCGGTGAATTAAGGTATGGAAGTGTACTGGGCCGGATAGGACTTGCCTGGATGTTTGCCGCTTTAATTTATATGAATACAAAAACCGGATGGAGGATATTCTGGTGCTGCTTCTTTCTCGTTGGTTACTGGCTGGCTCTGCTGATATTCCCGGCGCACGACCTGGGTTCTATGGACCCGTTTTCCCGGACAGGTAACCTTACAAGTTACATCGATCGCATGATTATGCCGGGCAGGCTTTACCTGGGCAACCACGATCCGGAAGGCCTCCTCAGTACAATCCCTGCAATTTCAACAGCCCTCCTTGGCATGTTTACCGGACAATTCCTGATGTCGGCCTATTCCAGCGACAAAAAGCTGAAAAAGGTTCTTGTTATGGTGCTTGCCTCAGTAGTTCTTATGGTACTGGGGAAGATCTGGGATCTTTCGTTTCCAATAAACAAAAATCTCTGGTCAAGTTCATTTGTTTGCTTTGTTGGAGGCTTGAGCCTGCTTCTTTTCTCGGTATTTTACCTTGTGATCGACGTCTGGAACTACAGGAAATGGGCGTTTTTCTTTGTCGTGATCGGGATGAATCCGATAACGATCTATCTTGCCGGGCGGATAATAAACTTCAGTTCTGCCACAAGGTTCTTTTTCGGAGGATTTACCGAGATTCTTCCCCAGGCATGGACTGAGTTCATACTCGGTATCGGAGTGACCGCAATAGGATGGCTGTTCCTTTATTTCCTTTACAGGAAGAAGATCTTCCTGAAAATCTGAATTCTCTTCTGGCTCAAAAAAGTCAATCAATCTTCAAGAGCCTGGTAAACAAGAGCCTTGAACTTTGATTGTATTTCACTATGACTCAGGGGCAATTGCTGCACAAACATAAGTCCGACAATATTTTTCATTGGATCAGCCCAGTAAGTTGTGCCGAAATATCCTCCCCATGCGAACGACCCTTCAGAGATCCCGAGAACTGCCTGCCCGGCCCTGGTTGTAATTTCAAATCCAAGTCCGAATTTATCCGGCCCGATGTCAAGCTTGCCAATCTGGTTGCACGTGATCAGTTCAACAGTTCTGGGCGCTAAAAGACGCACGCCGTTATATTCGCCTTTATTAAGAAGCATCTGGAGAAAGATTGCATAATCCCTGGTAGTTGAGCTTAGTCCCGCCCCACCTGAATAATAAGTGCCATCAACCAGCGGATAATTTACCTGGTCCTGTGGCATGACAACTACATGTCCCTTCCCGTCTTCCGAATTTACTTTTACCAGCCTGCTTTGTTTTGCGGCAGGAAGATAAAAGTATGTGTCATTCATTCCCAGGGGTGTAAAAATATGATTCCGGAAGAAGTTGCTCAGAGTTTCTCCCGACAGGATCTCAACCAGGTATCCGATCACATCCAGATTCAGTCCATAGGTCCATGCCTCTCCTGGCTGATGGGCAAGCGGAAGCCTGGCAAGCGCCTTCATTTTGTCGGCCAGATAAATCTTTTCACTTACGAATCCTGCAGGAATACCCGCTTTTGCATAAATAGCGTTCATCGTGGGAGAGCCAATCTCGGCATACCCTATCCCTGAGGTATGTGTCAGCAGGTCCCTGACTGTAATTTCCCGTTTTGCAGGGACCACCGTATAGGTTGTATCCTTCCCGTTAAACTGGTCCAATACCTGCGGATGTGCAAACTTAGGAATGTATTTTGATATGGGATCATCGAGCAGGAATTTTCCTTCCTCAAAAAGCATCATTGCAGCAATACTGGTAATTGCCTTCGTCTGCGAAGCTATCCTGAAAATATCGTCGGTATGTATTGGGGTTTTGGTTTCCAGGTCGCTGACCCCGAATGCCTTATTATAAATTATTTTTCCATCCCGGGCGATAAAGCCGGTAGCGCCTGCTATCCATCCGCTGTCGACGGCTTGCCGGAGCATATTGTCAATTCTGAGAAGCCGGTCAGCCGAAAACTTTACCGATTCGGGAGAGGCTTCTTTAAGGACTGCTGCTTCGTTACAGGAAAAGAAAGCAACAGTAGCTGCAAGAAACAGGAATAAATAAGCAGTTCTTTTCATATTGTCAGGGTAATTGAAGGTTTAATTCTCATCTAAATTAATATTTTCCCCCGTTCAGAATCACTCCTCTATTAATTATGTTGCTGGTGCCCCGGGCAGGAGATTTTATTGAATTTTTATGTTGCATTCCTAAATCATCCGGAAGTCCCCCTCCGGGGGATTTAAGGGTAGGATTTAGGGGTAACCACGAAGTTGATTACTTTTTTAAGGGGCTTGCGTCTTCGGTCTTCTGCCCTTCCCGATCAGCAGATCGGTCAGGTTCTCTGCCGCTTTCCTGTTCATGAAGCTTTCCGGCAGACGGTCATGGTCAATATATTCATTGTAGATCCACGGATCACCAATTGCAAAAACGTATCCTTTTCCTGCCGTCGATTCGGCGATCAGGACTTTGCCATTTTCAGTCAGAACCGGCTTTGCATTGCCCGACAAATGGATGTCGGATACTTCCTTTATGTAGATCTTCTTAACGCCTTTGAATAGCGGATGATCAGGAAAATCAACCGATGCTCCCATTTCAAACCGGGTACCCGTTACAGGATGCAGCGTGACATGATTGAAAGTCATCCCGAATTGTGATGCCAGACTGTTAAGATGAGTGAATTCGCAGTTCGGAGCGTCGTTGGCAAGAATAGCCAGAACCCCTCCCCTTTCAACCCATTTTTTGATTGCTTTTACATCTTCAGGAAGGATGTAATTAGGAGA
The DNA here is from genome assembly GCA_049691735.1 of Bacteroidales bacterium. GTDB lineage: Bacteria > Bacteroidota > Bacteroidia > Bacteroidales > VadinHA17 > LD21. Next base: position 4,577 of record JBAVOD010000549.1, on the reverse strand, counting down.
TTTTGATTCAGTAGTAGTGTCCGGGTCAACAATTATATAAACATCAATCCCTTTCAGTACTGATGCTACAGGCTTGCCTATCATTGTTACGGAGGCTCCCTTCGATCTGAAAATTTCACCCCAGCGTGAATAACCGCTCCATGCCGTATCGGTCCAGAGATAATGATATGGTTTCCCGGTACCGGCATTGGTTTCACGATTGAACCAGTTGTCAAGGCCGACAACAGTCTGAGAGGCCAGATTCTGCAATGAGATGTAAAACACTGCTGCAAACAGCAACAATATGTGCTTTGATGGATTAATATATTTTCCCATGATGATAGATATCCGATGAGGTTGACATCAAAAATAAGAAACTTCAAGGATAACTGATCATCATGCTATTGAAAATTAAGTCAGTCCGAAAGCTTAAATCGGCTCTGGCATCAAAAACCGGTGCGATCGGCGCATTACCGGCGCGCCGGGACGGAAGCCGGCGATATTATCAAATTATTGCTACATTTGTTTGAGCTTAATCAATAAAGTCAGGTAGTCCCGGATATTTTTTTTAATTTATCTAACAATAATGTCATGAAAAATTTACTCCTGTTAGTAGTTATAACTGCCTGTTTTGCAGCATTCTCATGCAATACAAAGGAATCTGAACGTTTCAGGCTTCTGACCACGCCTACATGGGTCGCTGACAGCCTTCTGGCAAATGGCGTCGATGCCACCGGGCCAACCGGGATACTCAATATTTTTGTAGGAGATGTCAAATTCAATACTGACGGTACCGGTTATTTCGGGCGTTTTAATGGCACCTGGCGATTCCTTACAGCTGAGACACAGCTGCAAATTGTTGCCGATTCGCTTCCAATTCCTATCACAGCCGATATTAAGGAACTCACAACCATTTCACTTAAGCTGACAACTGTATTCCCAAATCCGCAGGACCTTCTGCATCCATATAACATAAGAATGACATTCAGGGTAAAATGATCCGGTCCATCATTTCTGCCTTTTTCCTTTTTGGAGCTACATGTCTTAACGGTGCAGATATAAAAGGTACTGTAAAAGGCAGAATAACTGATAAGGAAAGCGGTGATCCGTTGCCGGGTGTATACGTTCTCTTCGGTAAGCAGTTCGGGGCGCTGAGTGATAAGAATGGTTTATATGAGTTTTCAACCGACTCCCTGCAAATAAAACTGACATTCCGCCTGATCGGTTATAAATCACTTACAAAAACAGTATCTGTCAGTCCGGGCGCCACCGTTACCCTCGATGTTTCGCTCGAAATGGTTGTCGGCGAAATAGGACAGGTGGTGGTGAGCGCTAACAAAACCGAACAAACGATTGCGGAGCTCTCAGTTTCCATGGATGTTGTCAAATCAGCCTTTCTCTCTGAAAATCATATCACCGATGCCCAGGAACTGATAAACAGGACCCCCGGTATAGAAGTGATGGACGGACAGGCTTCCATAAGGGGAGGAAGCGGATTCAGTTACGGTGCAGGCAGCAGGGTGCTTGCCCTTATCGACGGGCTGCCGATCCTTTCGGCAGATGCCAGCAATATAAAATGGCAGTTCCTGCCGCTCGAAACAATCTCGCAGGTCGAAATAATAAAAGGTGCCTCATCGGTACTTTATGGCTCATCGGCACTTAACGGCATAATCAATTTCAGGACCAGGGATGCATCAAATGTACCAGAAACTGATTTCTATGCCGAGGTTGGGATATACGGCAAACCCCGGAACAAGAAATGGATCTGGTGGGATACTCCGCGTTTGTATTCGAGCGCTTCATTCTCACATCTCCAAAAGTTCGGCAAAACCGACATTGATATCAGCGGAAATATACTGATTGACGATGGGTACAGGCGCCTCAACTGGGAAAAGATCGGGCGCATGGACCTTAAAATAAAGCATTTCGACAGAAAGATCGAGGGTCTTAATTATGGTGTCAGCCTTTACTCGGGCTATAATATAAAGAAAGATTTTGTACTCTGGGAGGATGCCATTACAGGCGCTCTCAAACAATCACCATCAACTGCAGTTGAATACCACGGGACATTCCTGTCAGTCGATCCGTTTATCTCATATAGAAAAAATTCGAAATTCCAGCAGGATCTGAAGATGAGGATACAATCCACCTTCAGCCGACTGCCTGACAGGAGCCAGAATAACAGCGACGCCTGGTCGGCTTATGCTGAATACCAGTTGTGGTACAGGCTGTTTGAATTCCTAGATCTTACTGCAGGTGCTTCCGAAAATTACAGCCTGGTAACATCAGCTTTCTTTGGTGATCATCATGAATTTAACGTCGCAGGCTATGCCCAGGTCGAGGTCAAGCCGGTAAACCGGCTGAAGGCCGTGGCCGGACTCAGGTTTGAGCAGTTTTCACTTGATGGTGTAACTGACAGGGTTGTCCCGATATTCAGGACCGGCCTGAACTGGCAGGCAGCCGATTATACTTTTCTCAGGGCATCATTCGGCCAGGGTTACAGATTCCCCTCGATTGCTGAAAAATTTGCTACGACAACCCTGGGGTCAATCAGCATTATCCCAAATCCTGCCATACGCCCGGAATCGGGATGGAGCTCGGAGATTGGCGTAAAACAAGGCATTGCATTCGGAAAATTAAAGGGCCAGGCTGATCTTTCTGCTTTCTTCCTTCAGAACTCCAACCTTATCGAGTTCATGTTCGGAGCGTATCCGGAGGGGCTCGGGTTCAAGGCATCCAATGTCGAGCAGGCCAGGATCTATGGATTCGAGCTGGATTATTCCCTTGGCCGTTCATTCGGGAAAGCAAGGATGACTCTGACAGGGGGTTACACCTTTACTTACCCGGTTGAGTACAATTCGATCACCCATAAAAATACTTCCACATACCTGAAATACAGGAGAAAACACAACGTCAGCACCTCCTTTACTGTTCTCCTGAAGAAATACAACCTGGGTCTTGACCTTTATTACAGATCAAAGATCCTTAACATAGATGATGTCTTTCTCTCAACTCCTATCCTGCCGGGATTTGCCGGCTACTGGGCATCTGATAACACCGGCTATTTCCTGCTGGATGGCTCCTTCGGGTACAGGATCACCGGAAACTTTACGATCTCAGTTGCTGTGAAAAATATCACGGATACCGAATATATGGGCCGTCCGGGAGATATCCAGCCGCAGCGGAATTATAGTCTCAGGCTTACAGGCAAGTTCTGACCGCCCGACATCCATTCAGTAAACCCGGCGGGCTTCCGGATATGGAGGTGGTAAAAGTATGCCGGGGAGGGATAAGAATTTTTCTTTTATATTTGTTATGCCCTAAACCTTAACACCTTGATATTTATGAAATTCCCTGGAAAGCTTCCGTATTGCGTTCTGATCACACTGGGATTTACGATTGTAAATCACTCGTGCAGGAAAGCCATTGTCAATGAAATGAAGATCAACGATTTCCCCTCCCTATCGGCTGAGTTCAAAGCGCCTTCAAAGGATTATACCACAGCCCCTTTCTTCGTATGGAACTACAAGATCACAAAGGAGGAAATAGGCAATTATATGATTGATTTCAAAAAGCAGGGAAGCAGCCAGGTATTCATTCATCCGCGGCCCGGACTGATAACCGGGTATCTGTCGGATGAATGGTTTGAACTGTTCAAATACGCTGTGGACAAAGGAAAGGAACTGGGTATGAATGTCTGGATCTATGACGAGAACTCCTATCCCAGCGGTTTTGCAGGAGGCAACGTTCCCGATCAGATGCCTGAATCGTATAACCAGGGGCAGGGACTCAGAATGACAAAATCCGACGTTCTCCCTGATACAGCTGATAAGTATTTCATATGCCTGAAGGAAGAAAATGGTTCATATAACGATATAACAGCATCGGTTGCTTCAGAAAAAGGCAAACAGGGAAAATATCTGCTTTTCTCCAAAACCTATAACGGCAAAAGCGACTGGTACGGTGGTTTTCCATATGTTGACCTCCTTTATCCGGGTGTGACACAGAAGTTCATCGCGATTACCATGAGCGGATACGGGAAGTGTTGCGGCGCTGATTTCGGAACTACGATCCCGGGTACTTTCACTGACGAGCCTCAGATCGATTCACCAGGCGGAATACGCTGGACACCCGATCTCTTCAATGTCTTTCAGAGCCAATGGCATTACGACCTGAAAACTCAGCTCCCTTCTCTCTTTGAAGAAACCGGCGACTGGAAAAAGGTCAGGCATAATTATACCCGGACATTACTCAGTATGTTCATTGACCGGTGGGCAAAACCCTGGTACCGGTACTGTGAAGAAAAAGGCCTGAAGTTTACAGGTCATTATTGGGAACATGAATGGCCTAATATGCGTCCGGGCGGCGATAACATGGCGATGTACGCGTGGCATCAGGTTCCGGCGATCGATATGCTGTTCAATCAGTGGGACGATTCCACAGCAGGAGCTCAGTTCGGTAATGTAAGGGCAGTAAAGGAACTTGCAAGTGCAGCTAACCAGACCGGCAGGCAGAGAAAACTGAGCGAAACCTATGGGGGAGCCGGATGGGAACTCACATTTACAGATATGAAGAGACTTGGCGATTGGGAATATGCC
>JBAVOD010000548.1:0-5234 GCA_049691735.1 Bacteroidales bacterium | reverse complement strand
GTAAAGCTGCCTTCTCCGTTGACAGTCCGGACCTTTCCGGTAGTTACCGGCTTGTAAACATCATTTGAAATGAAACCGGCAAGATTCTCCTGGTCAGCTTCCCACCACCATCTGTATGCGATCCTGTAAATGGAGATCTCCACTTCGGAATTAACCCGTTTGCCTTCAGGGCTGACAGTAACCAGTTTAACTTCATTATCTCTGTCAGTGAACAGCATTCTGTCCTTGCCCCTTAAACCCGGAAAGTTTATTCCGGTAAAGACAGTGTAGGGAGCATATCTGAGTACTGTTTGTGTGATGCTTTCATCACCGCCTTTTTCCGAAACCCTTGCAGTAAATACTGCATTAAGCATCCCGGGGGCTTTTAATTCTTTTCCGGGATTAAATACAACAGCAGCATTACCGTTTTCATCAACGGAGCCATCGAATATTTTAACAGTTTCAGCATAGAACTGATTTGCAGGGTCATCGAAATCGTATCCCGGAAATTTCGGAAATTCTGTCTTTGAGGCTTTGAAAAGGTATTCAACTGTCGATCTGAGATTGCCGGCAACAGCGCCGTTAAGCCATTTTACGTTAAGAGACCCGTTTGCAGGAATACTGCCTGCTTCGAGCTTGTCGCCGGGAAAGGTCAGGTCGATCTTCAGCCTGTTGGGCTTTATCGATTCCACCCTTATGCGCTTTGTAAAGAGCGCCCCGCCAATCCTTAAATTTGCTTTATAATTCCCGGTTACTGCATCGGGTGATGTTGATGTTCTGAAAATCATCAGATTCCTGGTGTCAGGTTTCTTTACCTGGTAATCCACGCGCTGTTCCAGGGGATTGATGAGTTCAAACTGAACAGGATGACCGGCTGGAACTTTGTTTTTCATATCCTTGATGAACACTGACAGATAGATCGAATCACCCGGCCGCCAGACATCCCTTTCACAGTAAATGAATGCCTTGATACCGTTTTCGGGCTTCACCCCGGAAACATCAAATGAACTCATCGACAATGACGAACCCTCGGTGATCTTAAGATAATTGCGGTCCTTATCTTTCCGGGCAATCAGAAGGAATGGCTTCCTGTCGCACGCGATCCTGACCGATCCGTCCTGGTTGGTGTTACCCGAGGCAATCTCCTGGAGCTGGTAATCAAAGGCAGTTATTGTCACCTCGCTGAGCGGAAGCGCATTCAGCAGATCATTCACCTCGACGACCAGACTGTTATCCGGACTTCTTTTTGCTATTATTCCGAAATTGGAGGCAATGATGTTCCTCGAAGCCTTCCTGTCAGGGCTGTAATATGCCGGTTTGCATGGATCATTGCGGTCTTTCCAGCTGAAACCGTAGGAGTAGTACAGGAAGTCATCACCGTCCTCATAATAGACCTCGGGATCATCCCAGAATTCCTTGCTCTTCTCCTCCGAAAGCTTCAGATATTCCTCATACTTTGACTGATCTTCAGTTCCTGTGCAGGGATAAAGCGAATAGGAGGGCTTCATCGAAAGTTCAATCTTGTAAAGAATACCCGGTTCGACGTCGATATAATCAGAAAGATCCACAGTGTGCAGATCCCATGTTCCCGGGGTGCTGCCCGAGGGGCTGACAAGATCGACTTTTCCCGAATAGATGGGACGACCGAACCGTTTTACGGTGTAGCCCGCATTCAGATCATTTTCCTGCAGGAAATGGGGCAGGTTGTTCTCGAAGATCTTGATGATCTTCAGGTCGACCGATTTCAGGTTTGCAGTCCTGAAGGGCAGTATAAGATTTTTTGACGCCGGAATTATAACACCCTCGCCGGTCAGCTCGACTGCGGGCAGTACCGGAGAGAAGTCGATCTTCTTGCTGAAGGCAGAACCGGGCTGACTGCCGCTCTTATTCTTTATTGAAGGCTCAACATTAAGTTCGGCAACTCCTTCGGGTTCCGTTACAAAATGCAGGGTCAGGATATTTGCATTGATGCTTGTAGTGATCTCTTTTGTCTGGCTGAACCATACAAGCCCCTCAATCTCCTGGGTGGCATCGAGAGGATCAGAAAAAACAATGTCGATCGATTTACTTCCTCCGCGTCTGACAAGTACATCGATAACAGAAAATTCGCCCGTGGGAGGAATATTTATGCTTATCCGGCCTTTTTGCTTGACATCCGAAGGGGTTCCATCCCAGTCAATCTCTGCCCTTTGCGGTTTATCGGCTCTTGCCAGGCCCGTAACAGTGAATTTATGGATATTCCTATCGGAGTGGTCCCAGATGATAGTCTGCTTCTTTCTTCCAAGCTTTGCTTCAAGATATGACTCAACCTCATTGGATGATATATAGTCGGAAGCAGCAAGTTCACCATGCAGTGAGTATCTGGATCCGTCATCATTACTCTCGAGGATATCGGTAGTGACAACGAAATCCTTCACGATAGTGCCGATCTTAACTGAGAATACCCTGAACTGTTCTTTGACATCTTCAAGCTTGTAGAGATTGACATTACATGTATAGACTTTACCGGGATCGAGTGTTTTATTCGGTTTGAAAATGACAGTCAGATCATCCTTCCATTCAGCTTTTCCCTTTACTGCCGGTTCAAACAGGAAGAGGGCCGGCGGAAGCTTTTTCACTGCTTTTGCGGCAAATTCGGGAGTGAACCTCACCTCGATCGGAGAGCTTACTGAAATGATGCCGGAGGTATACCCTTCAATGTACTCGCTGAATCCCCTGTCGACAGGAACATTGATCTCCGAAAAATCGACCTTTTTCCTGAGGGGCAGCTTTATTTCAGGCTTCTGCCGGTTAACGCACGAAATGAATGAAAGCAATATTATGGGAATCAACAGAAGTCTTGCAAATTTCATGGGTCAGGTATCAATGAATAAGACAGACATTTACAGAATCACCGGGATTCGAAATCCAGAATTAAAATTACGAAAAAGTTGTGAAACTCACTATTCAAAGCAATATCCTGTTCCCCAACTGCCTGGATATCATCCCCAGCGCAGTGCTGAGATTGTTGTATCTTTTCTGGAGCGACAGGATCCGATCCTGGTCGTTGGACTTTGCCGCCTCTTCAAGCTGACTCATTATCTCCTTGCGCCGGGCAATTATCTTATCGCTCTTGAATTTCAGAACGGCATCTGGTACCAGTTCCTTTAATTTCATGTCCTCGGTCTCCACAAAAGTCTGCTTATTCTTCCAGATCAGGCTCAGTTCATGTGTTTCAGCAAGCAACTCAGCCGACAGTCTTGAGATCTCAGGATCTGCATGTTTCACAAAATGTTTGTCGCCGGGGAACAATCCCTGCTCGGAATGGAACCTGAAATCTGCAAAGATCAACCCGCAGGTCCTGTCATCAAATGTAAGCTCGTCAGAAGTGATTTCGCTTACAATATAATCCAAAACGGTGGTGATCATCTCCTTGCCGTCCTCCATGCTGACCGACCGCTGAAGCTCATGGCTGCCGTACTTCAGGAGCAGCCTTATCACTTCTTTCTCCGAATAATAAGAGTCCGTCCTGTATGTTACGGGTTTTACAATTCCGGGCGGGGGAGGTGCGGGAAGGTCCTCCACGCCGGGGTATTTATTCCTTTCCTGGAACGATCGCTGCTGGCGCAGCTTGTTTACCTCATGGTACAAGATCTGTTCGGAGACCTCAAGGATCACGCTGCACTCCTTTATGTAGACAGTTTGCGTAATTGCCTCCGGAATGACAGCGATCGACCTCACAATATCCTTTATCAGGTTTGCTTTCCGGACCGGATCATTATTCGCATCTTCAAGCAATAGCCGGGTTTTGAACCGTATGAAATCGGTCTCATTCTCCCGCAGATATTTGATGAATTCCTCATTGCTTACCTTCTTTGAGTAAGAATCAGGATCTTCACCGTCGGGAAGCAGAACGATCTTGACATTCATCCCCTCCTCAAGTACAAGGTCGATACCGCGGATTGAAGCTTTTATCCCTGCTGCGTCACCATCGTAAAGGATCGTAATATTCGGAGTAAACCGTTTGATGAGTTTTACCTGCTCGGTTGTCAGCGATGTTCCTGATGAGGCAACTACATTCTCGATGTTTGCCTCATGCAGCGACATAACATCGGTATAGCCCTCAACGAGATAACACCTGTCCTCCTGGGTAATAGCCTTCCTTGCCTGGTAGATCCCGTAAAGGATCCGGCTCTTGTGGTAAATTTCCGACTCGGGCGAATTAAGGTATTTCGCTGCTTTTGGATCGGCTTTGAGTATCCTTCCGCCGAAGCCCAGGACCTGCCCCGACAGTGAATGTATTGGGAACATCACCCGTCCGCTGAACCTGTCGAATGAGTGATCCTCGTGCTGGATTGAAAGTCCGGTCTTTACGAGAAAATCAAGCTTGTGGCCATCTGAGAGGGCTTTCTTTGTGAGTGCATCGCGCTGCACAAAACTGTAGCCCACCTCGAATTTTTTCAGCACCGCATGTCCGAAGCCCCGTTCCCTGAAGTAAGCGAGTCCGACCGTGATCCCCTCATCGGTATTGAACAGGTTTTCGGTGAACTGGCGTGAAGCGTAGGCGCTTACAACCAGGAGGCTTTCCCTTTCATTCTGTTTCTCGATCTCTTCGGGAGTGCGTTCCTTTTCGACTATTTCAATATGGTATTTCCTGGCAAGGTATTTAAGCGCGTCAGGATAGTTAAGGTGTTCGTGTTCCATTATGAAGTTGACCGAATTGCCAACCTTGCCACAGCCAAAGCATTTGAAAATTTCTTTTGAAGGAGAGACTGTGAATGAAGGAGTCTTTTCATTATGGAACGGGCACAATCCCAGGTAGTTGACACCCCGTTTCTTCAGGGGCACGAATTCCTGGATAACATCAACTATCTGTGCTGCGTCGAGTATGCGTTCGATCGTGGGCCTGTCAATCATGGTTCAAAGATATAAGATATCGGGTTATCAGGGGGCCTGCTAAATCAGATATTAACATGCTAAAATTGATCAGGGGTTTGCTTCGTCCCCCATATTGATGCGATCAATATGCGGGGCTCGCAACGACCGTGCCTTTGATTAACTTTTGTGCATGACCTGGCAGGATGGATTATAATGGCAGGGTCATTGCGAGGAGAACCGCTCAACGGTTCAACGAAGCAATCCTTTTCACCGGTCCCGCAATTAAACTTTGGCAGATGGCCATGCAGGACGCATAATAATGGCAGGGTCATTGCGAGGAGAACCGCTCAACGGTTCGACGAAGCAATCCGTTTCACCGGTCCCGCAATTAAACTTTG
>JBAVOD010000547.1:0-3288 GCA_049691735.1 Bacteroidales bacterium | reverse complement strand
ATCATGCACAGTTATTAAAAAATTATTATTTTCGAACCCGGGGGATTATAGAAAATCGAGATAAAACCAAACCCTTCAATCTAACCTAAACTTACACCCTGGCCGATTTATATTGAGGTCAGGGTTTTTTAGCAAATAAGACGGTAACCTCTTCCATGAATGTTCAGTATCCTGACAGCAGGATCCTTCTTCAGATATTTTCTTAACCTGGTTATATAAACGTCCATGCTTCGCGCATTGAAATAATTATCGTCGATCCAGATGCTTCGAAGGGCATAGTTTCGTTCAAGTACTTCATTTTTGTGGTGATACAGCAGACCCAGCAGTTCTGATTCCTTGGTGGTGAGGCTGATTGAATAACTGCCGATGGCAAGGATCTGCCTTTTATTGTCAAAAGTATATTGCCCGATCCTTGGCACCGCATCTGCCTGGCTCTCCTCTGAAACAATGATCCTTCTTAAAATAGCTTCAATCCGGTAGATCAGCTCTTCCATTGAGAAAGGCTTGGTAATATAATCATCGGCTCCGGTTTTGAAGCCTTCAATAATATCCTCCTGCAGGGTTTTTGCCGTCAGGAAAATTATAGGTACTGCCGGATCGAGCTTCCTGATGCCTTTTGCAAGGGAAAGTCCGTCCATCTCGGGCATCATTATATCGAGAATGCAAAGGTCGTATGTCCCTGCTTTATATGAATTCAGGGCTGAATGGCCGTTACCAAATAAAGTAGTTTCGTAATTCTTTGCCGAAAGGTAGTTCCTTAGCAAAGATCCTAAATTGACGTCATCCTCTGTAAGAAGGATCCTCCTGCTCATTTCAGTCCGTTTTGGGGGATAAAGATGATAAATTTTGTTCCTTTATTAAGCTGACTTTCGACTTTTATTGTTCCCTTGTGATCCTCGATGATCTTCCTGACATATGTGAGGCCAAGCCCGAATCCCTTTACGTCGTGAATGTTTCCCTGGTGGACCCGGAAAAATTTGTCAAAAATTCTCCCCAGGTTTTCCTTGCTTATTCCAATACCATGGTCCTCAACCGTGAGTATAATGCCGTTTTTGCTGTTTGAAGTGGAAATAATTATTTCAGGATTTCCCGATGAATATTTTATGCTGTTATCGATCAGGTTTGAAATGGCATTTACGAAATGTGCCTCATCAATAAAAGCAAGAGATCTTGTGGCCAGATACTCTTTCCTGATCGTGCCTCCCGAGATTTCGAGCTGAAGGTTCAGGTTATCGGCAGCCATGTCGAGTACTTTATGAACGTCTGTCACAGTAAGCGACAACTTTGTCCTCATCTTTTCAAAGACAGCCATCTGAAGCACCTTCTCAACCTGTATTTTGAGCCTCATGCTCTCGTCCGAGATAACCTTTGCAAGGTGATCGATATCCTTACCGCTGTCAGGAATGCTTTTGTCGGCTATCATCTGCGATGCAAGCGATATTGTGGAGATGGGGGTTTTCAGCTCATGGGTCATGTTGTTAATAAAGTCGCTCCTGATCTCCGACATCTTCTTCTGACGGAAGATAACTATGAATGTGCCTGTGGAAAGGATCATAAGCAGGAGCGCAAATAACATTGAAAGACCGCCAAGGGCTCCGATCTTCTTAAACTTGTACTGCTGCTCCTGAGTGCAGTACAGCACAATCTGGCTCTGACTTGCAATGGGGTCGTTGGGGAAGAGCTGCATTATGAACTTGTTTGTTCCGGGCAGGTTGTTAAATCCCGGCGATGAATAGATTGTTCCAAGACGTCCCGAACGTATGGCAAACTCAAAACCGAGATAGATCCCCATATTATTGAGCGCGGTCCTGAGCTCCGTGTTAATCTTCTCAGGATCAATCCTGTCCCGTATGTCAAGGGGTGACTCAAGGATCCTCTTTACCATCTCCTCCAGGAAAATGATCCTTTTTGCAACTCTTCCCGAAACACCGGCTATACTGGTTTGAACTGACGGTTCGGTAATGTCAACTTCGGGAATAGGGGAGATATCCCTGGCGCTTATATAAATCTTTTGTCCCGAATTGGTGATAATAAAAGGCTTTTGAGGATCACTGAGCCCGTAGGTCTCGAGTAGCTTGAAATCGGGCTGATTCCCCTGCAGCCGGCGGGCAAGCGGAGAATTCTGAGGCAAAATAACGGTAACGGAATCGGTCGATTGGGGATCTATTTCCTTAATTATGCGGTCGATCAGTTCCTGTTCCTCGAGTGCGGTTACGACCGATTGCAGTGCCTTGTTTGCGCTATACCTGTATTGCTGGTCAACTATGGTAAATGCATTTTTTATCCAGTATAACTGTATCAGGATCAGTCCTGATATGACCAGAAAAAAAAATACAGCAAAAAGTACTATGGTATTCCTTTTCATGCAGGAGCAAAAGTAAATGTATATATGTTAATTTTAAGCACTTTAACATTCTTTAACAACAGCGAATTGGAATTTGATTTAAATTTGTATTGCGTAATGGCAGAAAAAATAAAAAATTTTAACAGTTCTTTAAATTATTGTTAATTCTTCATTGTTTGGGTTAAAAAATTTTTTTATTACAAATGCCATGCTTATCTTTGAAATGGATTTGGCATGATATTTGTTTTGATAGATATAGAGGTTTTTTTCATAGGTTAGGTTAGTTTTAGGGTTATCAAAAGTGAGCCGCCTCCCCGGCGGCTCTTCTTTTTGTTCTAACTCAAGGAATTACAGATAAAAAGCCCCTCCTCCGGCAATCAGATTACATAAATAAAGTTCCTGTCATTCAGGCTTTTATGGTCAATATCGAAAACTGCAGTTATTGTATCAAGTTCCCGTATCCCTGCTATCATAGTAGCTTTCTCAAAATGAATTCTCAATTCGGGAATCACAAGCAGATAATCGATATTTCTCAGTTTTTTAATGAGGAAATTCTTGTCCGAGCGGTTTGAGATAAGATGGAAAACATGACCTGAATCTGCCGTAGAATCAGAAAATCTGGTAAAATTTTCACTGCCATCACTGCCGGGGATTACGACAGGTGTGTTGCTCCTGAGGTTTATGTTAAGTTTCCTGTTTAATCTGAGGGAGAGTTTGTAATGCGGATCTGAAGATACAATGCCAATAATAGTGACATCTCCATGATCAATGGGAAGCAACTCGATCCGGGTTATTTTCCGGGATTTCTTCACAGATTTTTACCTTAAGGCATAAAGTTATGAAAAGTTGAGAGGTCGGAAGCCATTTCCGGCCTTATCTTTCAGCTTTGACCATGCTTTTCCTGCAGCTTCCTGTTCAGCTTCCTTCTTTGATGCGCCCTGGCC
>JBAVOD010000546.1:0-2781 GCA_049691735.1 Bacteroidales bacterium | reverse complement strand
CTGTTGAGCAGAGGTGTCGCAGGAGTCATAGGAAAAGCACTTGTTTATACCCTTCCCGGATCACTAAAGGCGGTTGATGAATACATGACTGAGATCATCAGAACTCTCAGGCACACCCTGCAGATGCAATACGGGATCGATATCCACCCAAAGCATTAATTAATCAGTCAGCTTGTTGAGCGTGTTGGCAATCTTTGTGCCGAGAAGCCTGTCATACCTTTCCATAGGATTCCTGTAATAGATGAGCACAATATAATCGTTCTCAGTCTCATAATGGTTGCCTTCAAATTTGGTGGCTGTGGTCAGATCGACGCCATCAGGCCTGAACACGTACTCATAGTTATACCATCCCTGCTTTAAAAGCATGACACACTCGTACGCGGCATCATCGGGGTTATAAGTCATTACATTATTTGAATCGAACGACCAGTTGTTCAGGGCACCCGAAACATACATCTTCCCCCCGGGAAGAGGGAAGGCCGATGGCAGGGTAAAGTAAACATACACATAATCGGCATCAGTGTCCGGGTTCTTCTCCTCCTGTACAGCTATGTAATACTTGCCGTTAAAATCTTCCCAGTAAAAATATGGTTTGAACTCCCTGTTATCCGAAGGAGTAAGGTAAACATTATAGTTTGATATAAGGAAATCGATCTTTCTGACATACTCCGACTGATACCTGATGCTTTTGATATCAAAGTACCTGTACTCATTCCCGCCGGGGAAAATGTTCTTGTCAGACAACGCACTGTACCTTAGTTCATTATTGCCATAAAACTCGGGTTTCAGGTTGTATTTAGCATCATTCCACCTCCCGTTCTGAAGTATAAAAGCATATATGTCGAGGTATGGGTCGTTAATGTCGATGCCCTTGTAACCCACTGTAAAGTCGACCTGCTGGTTGGTATTCAGATCGCGGGTCATTCTTGGCCTGTGAGTGTCGACATCGATTGTCACTGCATCTTCACTAACGATAAAACGCTGGGAAAGAACCGGTTTATCAGGTGTATCAACCGGGTAGACCAGCAGGATATAGTTGCCCGAAAGCTTGATCTGTACCCTGTCGTTAGGGAAGGAAAGCCTGTAGTGAATGTAGTTTACAGTTGTGTTAAAGGATACTTTATAGTCCTCAATAGGGTTTTCAGGAAAACCGTCAAGATAATCATTGGGGAAGATATCCGATTTGTTCCAGTCCTTGTCGCAGTGGATAAAAGTATAATAATAAGTCTCCATCGTATTGCCGAGCAGATCAAAATTCAGCAACAGCTTTTCATCGCTGTTCAGACTGATGATAGGGTAAGAAAGATTCCATCCTTCCTTATAAAGCTGAACCGTTTTTATCTTGTCGTTGAAAATATGATCTGTAAACTGAAGCTGATCAGAATTTTGTGCACCTGATGGCAGAAAATTGACCAGAGGCAGCAGGAGGAGAAGAATGAATTTTCGCATAATAAGCAGTTAACGTTCACAAGTGCAAAAATAGTGCAAAAGCTGACAATGTACCCGTCTGTAAAAATAACGGCATTTACAGGCTTAAGTTCATGGCCACGAAGTGCGGCACAGATAATTGTTTTAATTTTGCCCTAAAATTAATAAATGAAGAACATTTTCCTTTTGATCGTACCGGCTATGCTATCCCTGGCATCATGTACGAACCGGGCCGCCGAATACAGTAGTTTTACCGGCTTTGCCCAGGGTACTACCTATAGCATGGTATTTGAGAATACGGGGAGGACAAACGTTGAGGAGGTAAAAAAGCAGGTCGAAAGGATACTGAATGAATTTGACATGTCACTTTCGCTTTACAAGGATTCCTCGATATTGTCAAAAGTGAACCGGAATGAGAATGTTGCGGTTGATCCTTATTTTGAAAAAGCATTCAGGATTTCTGAAGAGATCTCTGCTCTGACAAGCGGGGCTTTTGACATTACTGTGGGTCCGCTTGTAAAGGCATGGGGCTTCGGACCTGATGCACACAGGAATATGACTGACTCAAAGAGGGATAGTCTGTTGAAGCTTGTTGGCATGGATAAGGTGGAATTAAGGAATGACAAGGTCATAAAAGCTGATCCGCGGATCACCCTCGATTTCAATGCAATTGCTCAGGGTTATTCGGTCGACGTGATCAGCGATTATTTTAAGGCACGCGGTTTCAAAAGTTACCTTGTCGAAATCGGAGGTGAGGTGAGAGTAAAGGGTGATAAGGGCGGAGTCCTCTGGCGTATCGGCATTGACAAGCCGGCTGACAACAATAATTACCCGGGAATGGATTTGCAGGCGATCATCAGTCTGAAGGACCGGGCATTGGCTACTTCGGGTAATTACAGGAAATTCTATATTGAGAACGGGGTTAAATACTCCCACACAATTGATCCCAGGACAGGCTATCCGGCCAGAAATACTTTGCTCAGTGCGACAGTCGTGGCTTCCGATTGTGCTTCGGCCGACGGAATAGCAACAGCCTGCATGGTGATGGGAAAAGGAAAGGCGATCGAATTCATCGGTTTGCATCCTGAATTTGATGCTTTCTTTGTCTATTCGGATGAAAGCGGGAATTACATGACATGGATTTCAGAAAACCTGAAGAGGTTTGTTTCTCAGTAAAATTGAGGTTTTACATTTCCCCTCCTTTTGATCCCCTGAATCCCCCGGAGGGGCATACGCGTCAACTTAAGTCTCGATACAATTTATTTTGCACACCAGCTATCATGACAATACGTTGTTAACTTTACGTGGTTTTACACAGTGTAATCGAGTTATTTCTTAGTGCTTATTGCCTGA
>JBAVOD010000545.1:0-4591 GCA_049691735.1 Bacteroidales bacterium | reverse complement strand
GGCGTGTATCATCAGAAGCTGAATCTATCATTCTGTCAACAGCCGACTCCAGAATTGCTGTATGGTCAAGTTCAATGTCGAATCCCGAATGGAGGCCTATATCCCTTGCAAATGCCCTGATGATCTTCTGGAAGAAGCTGTCGATGGTACTGACTGAAAACCTTGAGAAATCATGAAGTATCGCAATAAGTATCTCACCGGCTTCCCTGCGTACCGCTTCCTCCGGTTTGCCAGTCGATTTTGTGAGCCCGGCCAGGAATTCTGAAGGGCTTCCTGTAGCGAGATTATTCAGTTCATCAAGTATCCTGCCTTTCATTTCGGCAGTTGACTTATGAGTAAAGGTTACTGCAAGTATCCTGCGGTAGCTGAACCTCGACCTGAAAAGGCTTTTAAGATATATACCTGTCAGTGTGTGTGTTTTTCCCGATCCTGCCGAAGCACTGTAAACTGTTAATGTTCCAGGTCCCATAGAATGCTAAAGGTACCAAATTTGACTTTTTATATACCTTTGCAGCGTGAAAAAAAGAGTTATTGTCGGTTTGTCGGGCGGTGTTGATTCGAGCGTGGCAGCCTCTATCCTGAAAGAGCAGGGTTATGAGGTTGCAGGGCTCTTCATGAGGAACTGGCACGATACAACAGGGCTGCTGCAGAGCGACTGCCACTGGGAGGATGATCTGATGTTTGCCGGAATGGTCGCGAAAAAGCTGGGCATTCCTTTTCATTTTGTTGACCTCAGTGTTCCCTACAGGCAGAGAGTTGTCGACTATATGTTCTCCGAGTATGAGAAGGGACGAACTCCGAACCCCGACGTTCTCTGCAACCGTGAGATCAAGTTTGACTCGTTCGCCGATGAAGCCAGAAGGCTCGGAGCCGATTTTGTTGCAACCGGGCATTACTGCCGTAAGGATACGGTAACATCGGATGGAAGAATAATTTACAGGCTGCTTGCCGGAAAAGATGATAACAAGGACCAGAGCTATTTTCTTTGTCAGTTAAGCCAGGAGCAACTGGGATTTGCGATATTCCCCCTGGGTGACATTACAAAACCAGAAGTAAGAAAAATAGCTGAATGCCAGGGGCTTCCGACAGCAAGGCGGAAGGATTCACAGGGAATCTGCTTTGTTGGTAAGGTCCATCTGCCTACTTTTCTCCAGCAACAACTGAAAGCACGGACCGGAAATATTGTCGAGCTGCCTGTTGATGCAGGCAGAAAATTCAGTCATAATGAATATCATGATGAATACCTGACTGAGAATGAGCTAAGGCTCGCTTCCGAACCGCACCATTTTCAAGTTGATGACGGCAAGGTGATCGGGACTCACAACGGTGCACATTTTTTTACCGTTGGGCAGAGAAAAGGCATTAATGTCGGTGGGTACAGGGAGCCTCTTTTTGTCCTGTCAACCGATGTGAAAGAAAATATTCTTTATGTAGGCGAAGGGCAATCACACCCCGGATTGTACAGGAAGGGGCTTTTTGTGAGGGCAGAAGAGGTCCACTGGATCAGGAATGACCTCGAAATGAAAAACGGAGAGGTGAGGGAATATGATGTAAGGATCAGGTATCGTCAGAATCTGCAGAAGGCAAGGCTCTATAAAAAAATAGAAGGTATTTATATTATTTTCATGAAGCTTCAGAGGGGAATTGCTCCCGGTCAGTTTGCTGCCTGGTACGACGGGGATGAACTGATCGGATCGGGAGTTATTGACCGCTGAAAAGGCGATTCAGGAAAGCCGGTTTTTGTAATCAGCATAACCAAACTCACGCAGCAGTCTGAATTTGTTATCGGTTGTCCAGATGCCAATCGCCGGATGATGAACCCCATTGAAGGTGGTTGTTTTGACCATCGTGTAGTGGATCATGTCGAGAAATACAATCCTGTCGCCCGGCTGCAGCTCTGTGTCGAATGACCAGTCTCCCACAAAATCACCTGACAGGCATGAGCTTCCTCCCATCCTGTAGGTTGGCTTACCTTTTAACGGATCGGCAGCACCAAGGATCTTTGGTTTGTAGGGCATCTCAAGGCAATCGGGCATATGTGCCGTAAATGAGACGTCCAGTATGGCAGTCGTGATACCGCTGTTCTCCACAATATCTTCAACTGTCGCCACAAGCTCACCTGTTTCCCATGCAAATGCGCTGCCCGGTTCCAGAATGATGTGAAGCCCGGTCTGCTCCCTGAAGCGTTTCAGTATCCTTATCAGATGAGCGGTATCGTAATCCTTGCCAGTAATAAGATGACCGCCGCCGAGATTGATCCATCTGAGCCCGGGGTAAAACTTACTGAATTTGGAATTAATCAGGTCCAGAAGCCCTTCTAGAGCATATGAATCCGATTCAAAAAGGACATGAAAGTGAAACCCTTCTATCCCTTCCGGTATTCCCCCCTTCAGTCCGTCGGCGGTTATTCCGAGCCTCGATCCGGGTGAGCAGGGATTATAAATATCATGCCCTGTGACTGTATACCCTGGGTTAATCCTTAATCCCGCCGATATTTTGTTCGGATAAGTAGAAAGTGATGCTTTGTATTTTTTGAACTGGGCAATTGAATTAAATGTGACATGGGAGCTGTACTGTATCAGCTGTTCAAAATCGGCTTCCCTGTAAACCGGCGAGTACGTATGAGCCGGCGACCCTATTTCCTCATAGCAGAGCCTTGCTTCGTTGAGGGAGCTTGCAGCAGCCCCGTTTATGTATTCCCTGAGGATTGGAAAAACTCCCCACATAGCAAATCCCTTGAAAGCCAGAATTATTTCAACTCCGGCCTCTTCCGAAACATGCCTGATCAGCGAGAGATTGTTTCTGAACCTCTCTTCGTCAATTGCAAAACATGGAGAGGGGATACGGGAATAATCTATTGACATTTTTATAAGACTCCAGAATTTTTCTGACCCTGCAGATTTGCACTAAATAATCTCAGAGTGCATCTGCAGGCATATACGTTATTGATTCTACAACTCCAGGTCAGCATTATGCAGTTCCACCCATGGCAGCCCCAGGAGGTTGAGCTGCTCCATAAAAGGATCGGGGTCGAATTCCTCAACATTGAAAACCCCGGGCTTTTTCCAGATCCCCTCAAGGTACATCATCGTTCCTATTGCTGCCGGAACACCGGTAGTATAGCTTACTGCCTGTGCACCGGTTTCACTGTACGCTGCTTCATGGCTGCAATTATTGTATATGTAATATGTTTTTTCAGCTTTGTCCTTTACTCCTTTTATCCTGCAGCCGATTGAGGTCTGACCCTTATAATTTTCTCCAAGCCCACCCGGATCGGGAAGAACTGCCTTAAGGAACTGTATTGGTATGATCTCCCTGCCCTCGAACATTATCGGTTCAATACCTGCCATTCCAATATTCTGTATTACACGCAGGTGAGTGAGATATTCCTGACCGAAAGTCATCCAGAACCTTGCTCTTTTTATTGTAGGGAAATTTTTAACAAGCGATTCAAGTTCTTCATGGTAAATAAGATAAGATTCCTTTGGCCCTATCTCCGGATAGTTAAGCGACCTATGGATTTCATGCGGTTTAGTCCAGAGCCATTTCCCGTTTTCCCAGTATTTTCCTTTCTGGGTCACCTCCCTGATGTTGATCTCAGGATTGAAATTTGTTGCAAATGGTTTACCGTGGTCACCGGCATTGCAATCGACAATATCAAGAAAATGGATCTCGTCAAAATGATGTTTTGCAGCATAAGCTGTGAATACCGACGTTACTCCGGGATCAAAGCCGCATCCGAGGATTGCTGTTATGCCGGCTTTTTTGTATTTTTCCTGATATGCCCACTGCCAGCCGTATTCAAATTTGGCCTCTTCAGGAGGTTCATAGTTTGCAGTATCAAGATAGGCCACGCCTTCGGCCAGGCATGCATCCATTATGTGAAGATCCTGGTAAGGGAGTGCCACATTTACCACGATATCGGGTTTGTAAGATCTTATTAGCTGCCTGAGCTCAGGAACCTTATCGGCATCGACCTGCGCTGTTTGTATCCTGCCCTTCCCGATCCGCGCTGCAATTGCATCGCATTTTGATTTTGTCCGGCTTGCAAGAAGTATCTCTGTAAAGACTCCGGGAAGCGATGCCATCTTGTGGACCACGACCGAGCTTACACCGCCTGCTCCGATCACCAATACTTTTCCCATTGAATTAATCGGTTACTTAATATGGCTCAAAGATAGGATTTTAAACCGTCGGTTCCATCGGCCTGTCAGGGGCAAAATAGTAAATGCAGGTGTTAATATGCCAATCATGGAGAAGATTACTATTTCTGCTTATATTTGCCTATCTGCTTTTTGATAACAAGTTATGAAGCTGATCAACCCTCTGATCATCCTGCGAATACTAAGCACAATCTTATTGATAGAGTCAATTTCATTTCTCCTCTGCCTTCCTGTTGCATTTATATACGGAGAACCCGGGCTTCCTTTTTTATGGTCCTCTTTTATCACTGTAATTCTTTCGGTGATCCTCTTCAGTGTTTCACACAGCGTTGATATGACAAAGATCAGCAACAGGGACGGTTATCTGGCAGTTACCTTATCGTGGACGCTTCTTTCAGTTGCAGGGACGCTTCCATACCTGATAAGCG
>JBAVOD010000544.1:0-5603 GCA_049691735.1 Bacteroidales bacterium | reverse complement strand
GTCAAATAGCGGGTGAAACTATGAAGCGTATAATTCTGTTCGTTATCATTTGTGTTTTTGTGGGGATCCAGGATTCATCTGCCCAGAAGCGGAAGACTGAAAAGGCTTATGCTTCATTTAAAGCCGGTGAATACTATGACGCAATTGATCTTTTTAAGGACACATATTCAAAGTCCAGAAAGGCTGACAAGGCGACAAGGACCGAACTGGGTTACATGATAGCTGAATGCTATCGTCTGACGAATGATCCTAAAAATGCTGAAACCTGGTATAAGCTTGCTGTCAAATCTGCATTCTCAAAGCCGGAAGCCCAATTCTGGCTTGCCGAGACGATGAAGAAAAACGATAAATATCAGGAGGCTATCGATGAATTGAAAAAATACAAGCAGGCAGCGCCTGCCGATCCCAGGGCCGACCAGGAGATAAGGTCTTGTGAACTTGCCCTTGAATGGCAGAGAAATCCGGATGGATATAAGGTGGATGAATTGAAGGATCTTAATTCGAGGTATTCTGATTTCAGTCCCGCCTATGCAAGGGATGATTACGGAATAATCTACTTCACTTCCGCACGGGAAGATGCAGAAGGCAATAAGACACACGGAGCTACCGGGCAGAATTTTACTGACATTTTTGAAAGCCGGCTTGACAAAAAATCTAAATGGAGCACACCTGTTCCCGTTGAAGGACTGAACAGTGAGTTCGAAGACGGAACACCAAGTTTGTCGTCCGATTTCAGGGAAATTTATTTTACACGATGTGAAGCCGGCAAACGCGAAAAGAAAGGTTGTGTGATAATGCACGCAACACGTAATGGTGAAAAATGGGATGAGCCAAAGAACATCCAGATTCTTCCCGATTCGCTTGTTGCTGCCCATCCTGCATTGTCACCTGATGGAACACTGCTCTATTTTGTATCGGATATGGCAGGCGGCTTCGGTTCAAAAGACATCTATGTTGTTACCCGCGAAGGAGATACCTGGTCCAAACCTCGAAATCTGGGTCCCGATATTAACACCAGCGGCGACGAGGTTTTCCCCTATGTAAGGCAGGATGGCACGCTGTATTTTTCATCGGACGGACAAATAGGAATGGGAGGACTTGATATATTCAAGGCCACCCAGCAGCCCGACGGCTCATGGGTAGTGAAAAACATGAAATCGCCGATAAACAGCTTTGCCGATGACTTCGGTATAGCTTTTGAGGACGGCAGTGAACGTGGGATTTTCAGCTCCACTCGCAAGGGAAGGGGTGATGATGATCTGTACTCTTTTGAGCTCCCGCCAATGAGATTCAATATCGCCGGACTGGTAAAGGATGAAAAGACCGGGACCCCGGTTCAGGGGGCAGTTGTGCAGCTGATTGCGAGTGACGGATCGAACCTGCAGGCCGAAACCGGGACAGGCGGCGATTTCAAGTTCGCCCTAAGGCAGGATGTTGATTACATTTTCCTGGCTTCAAAGAGAGGCTATCTGAACGGAAAAGAAAAAGAGACAACCAAAGGCCAGGAGAAGAGCAGGGACTACATGGTTACTATCATGCTCACGGCAATTGACAAGCCTATCGAACTTCCAAATATCTTCTATGACTTCGGAAAGTGGGATCTGAGACCCGAATCGATGGTTTCGCTTGATAAACTCGTTGAGACCCTTAACGACAACCCGAACATTACAATCGAGCTGATGTCACATACCGACTCGAGGGATACTGAAGAGTATAACCTTGACCTATCGCAGAAGAGAGCCCAGTCGGTTGTTAAATACCTTATTGATAAGGGAATTGACCCGGAAAGGCTTACTGCAAAAGGTTACGGTGAATCAACTCCAAAAGTGGTTGACGCTTCTATCCATACCCAGTACCCATACCTGAAAGAGGGAGCAACACTCAATGATGAATATGTTAATACTCTTGCCAATGATGAACAGAAAGAGGTTGCATATCAGATAAACAGGAGAACCGAATTCAAGGTGCTGAGAACCGATTACGAAGCTCCAAAGAAGTAGATTTTAAAACCTTTATTCCCATATAAATAAATACTTGTCTGCCGGATCGAAATACGAAAATAGAGGAGTTTCCTCTTCTAAGGAAGAAGTTCATTCAGCGATCGTTAATATTGACAAAGGCCTGTATCCCAAGGCATTCTGCAAAATTGTGCCGGATCTGCTCGGAGGTGACAGTGAATTCTGCAACATCATGCATGCTGACGGTGCAGGCACCAAATCCTCCCTTGCTTACATCTACTGGAAGGAAACCGGCGACATGTCGGTGTGGAAAGGGATTGCCCGGGATGCAATTGTAATGAATACTGATGACCTGCTCTGTGTGGGAGCATATGAGAATATCCTGCTTTCATCGACAATTGGCCGGAACAGGAAGCTGGTCCCGGGGGAGGTCATCTCTGCCGTCATAAACGGAACCGAGGAAGTCCTTGAAGAAATGCGGCAGATGGGAGTCGGAATCTGGTCGACAGGCGGTGAAACCGCCGACCTCGGCGACCTTGTAAGGACAATCGTCGTTGACTCAGTCGTTGCGGCAAGAATGAAGAGGTCAGAAGTCATCTCAAATCAGAACATAAAAGCCGGCGATGTCATCATAGGTCTTGCTTCCTTTGGGAAGACTACCTGGGAAAAAGAGTACAACAGCGGGATCGGAAGCAATGGTCTTACCTCCGCACGACACGATGTTTTCGGAAATTACCTTGCATCACGGTACCCTGAAAGTTTCGATACAGGGCTCCCGCAGGATCTCGTATATTCAGGGAGTCTGAAGCTGACCGATATTATTCCCGGTATCGGAATTACAGCAGGAAAGCTTGTTCTTTCGCCTACAAGGACCTATGCACCGGTTGTGATCGCTATTCTCAGGGAGTTGCGGAAACATATCCACGGCATGGTCCATTGTTCGGGAGGGGGACAGACAAAGATCATGCATTTTATTGATGGGATGAATATTGTCAAGAACAATATGTTTCAGGTGCCTCCCTTGTTCAGGATAATTCAGGAACAGTCGGGAAGCCCCTGGAGAGAAATGTACAGGGTATTCAACATGGGCCACCGCTTTGAGCTGTATACCGGGGAGAAGTATGCGGAAACGATAATCAGGATAGCTTCGGGTTTTGATCTTGAGGGTAAGATCATAGGTTATTGCGAAAAGTCGGATATTAAAAAGCTCACAATCATTTCGGAATTCGGCACTTTTGAGTATTGACCGGATGCAGCCTCTCAATCCCGGGAAGCCAATCATGGGGCAGTCAGACTAAATAAATTGCATTAGATAATTGCCAAAGCATGTTTCAGCGTTGATACAGGGCGCTCCTTTTGATCTTTTTTATTAATTTTGCGGTCTGAAATTTGTGCAGATGTCAAATAACATGATAGTAGAAAGGCTTGAAGGAGTAAAAGCCAGGTTTGTTGAGGTTGGTGAACTTCTTACACATGCTGATATATTGTCCGATATGGACAGGTACATTAAGCTTAACAAGGAATACAAGAGTCTTCAGCCAATAATTGAGGCATACGAAAAATATAAGCTTACTCTTTCAAACATTACAAGCACCAGGGACCTCCTTAGCGTGGAGAAGGACGAAGAGATGAGGGAACTCGCCAAAGCTGAGTTTGAAGAACTGAATGCAAGTATCCCGGTTATGGAAGAAGAGATCAAGATGCTGCTCATCCCTGCCGATCCCGAAGATGATAAAAATGCAGTAATGGAGATAAGAGCAGGTACCGGTGGTGATGAGGCAAGTATATTTGCCGGCGATCTGTTCAGGATGTATTCAAAGTTCTTTGAACAAAAAGGCTGGAAGGCAGAAGTGAACAGTTATTCGGAGGGCACGGCAGGCGGATACAAGGAGATAGTTTTAAGTGTGTCGGGTGATGGAGTCTACGGCATTATGAAGTACGAATCGGGGGTTCACCGCGTCCAGCGGGTGCCCCAGACTGAAACTCAGGGCAGGATCCACACTTCAGCGGCATCAGTCGTGGTGCTGCCTGAGGCTGATGAATTTGACGTCGAGATTAAAAATGAGGACATCCGCAAGGATACTTATTGCTCCTCAGGACCGGGCGGCCAGTCAGTCAATACAACATATTCAGCAATCAGGCTGACACATGTTCCGACAGGCATTGTCGTTACCTGTCAGGACGAAAAGTCACAGATTAAAAATTACGACAAGGCACTGAAGGAATTGAGGACAAGGCTTTATAATCTGGAATATCAGAAATACCTTGATGAGGTTTCGCATAAAAGGAAAACAATGGTCTCCACCGGGGACAGGTCGGCCAAAATACGTACCTACAACTATCCGCAGGGGAGAGTGACCGATCACAGGATAAACCTCACGCTGTATAATCTGCCTTCGGTTCTTGACGGGAATATCAAGGAGATTATCGACAAGTTGCAAATGGCAGAAAATGCTGAACGACTTAAAGAAAGTACAGTATAACCTTACCCGGATGAATTATTTACAGCTGTTCCGTCAGATTGTTGAAAAACGGTCATTCCTGTGTGTTGGCCTTGATACCGAAATCGAAAAAGTTCCTGCCTGCCTCCTTGATCTTGATGATCCGGTATTTGAATTCAATAAGCGGATTATCGATGCCACGCATGCCTTTGCAGTTGCCTATAAGCCTAACACGGCATTTTACGAATCACGCGGAATCAAAGGATGGGAGTCACTCCGCTCAACCCTCAGCTATATTAAAGGCTCATATCCCGATGTTCTGGTGATAGCGGACGCCAAGCGCGGCGACATCGGCAACACCTCTAAAATGTATGCCAGGGCATTTTTCGGGAACATGGACTTTGATGCTGTTACCGTTGCCCCGTATATGGGAGAGGATTCGGTAACGCCATTCCTTTCATATGATCAAAAATGGGTAATACTCCTTGCCCTTACATCAAATAAAGGGGCCGACGATTTCCAGTACCACACTGAAGAAGGTGTAAGGCTGTTTGAACGGGTTCTTAAGGTATCTCAGAAATGGGGTTCAATAAATAACCTCATGTATGTTGTTGGTGCAACCCGTGCGGATATGCTTAAGGTAATCCGCAAAATAGTCCCCGATCACTTTCTGCTTATACCGGGCGTAGGGGCGCAGGGTGGCAGCCTCAGGGAGGTGGCTGAACACGGACTCAACAGTCATTGCGGGCTGCTTGTCAATTCATCGCGGGGAATTATATTCGCTGACAGTTCCGAAAACTTTAGCAAGGTTGCCGGTCTCAAAGCCCTTGAGATCCAGCAGGAAATGGAACAGTACCTGAAAGAGCGAAACCTGGTTTAGGATTTACCCCATAAATCCCCCGGAGGGGAACTTTGGATGAGCAACGGAATTAGGCTGCAATCGAGGGTAAAAAAAATGAAACCAAACTTTTGAGTATTCTCTTTTTTGTATCTTTACATAGTCGCTGCAATTCTTGTTTACTAACCTCGTGCTGATATGAAAGAAGAATTCCTGCATTATTTATGGAAATACAGGCTCTATGACCCGGATTTGCTTACTGATAGCATGAATAACCGGATCATTGTCATTCATCCCGGTGAATACAATCGTGATTCAGGTCCCGACTTCTTCAATGCAAGGATCTCCGTTGAAGGGACTGAATGG
>JBAVOD010000543.1:0-1823 GCA_049691735.1 Bacteroidales bacterium | reverse complement strand
GTGTCAGCACTGCTCCAAGCGACACAAGAACCCCGAAAAGAAGGAAGATGTTGGAGAAGAGGGCAATATCAGCAATCGTTCCGGCACTTGTGCTGTAGTAGAAGATCATGTATCCGAGTACCAGAAGGAATGCTATTACGAAGGAGATCATTCCTGCCCTGATAGCTTCCCTTCCAAGTGTCGGACCTACCACGGTATCGGAAATGATATGAGCCGGGGCAGGCATTTTACCTGATTTGAGTATATTGGCAAGGTCGGTGGCTTCATCTATTGTAAAGTCGCCTGTGATCTCGGTATTACCTCCGGTAATTTCATTCTGTACGCGTGGATCCGATCTGACATAACCGTCGAGTACTACTGCAATGCAACGGCCAATATTTTCCCTTGTCATTCTGGCCCATATCTTGGCGCCTTCCGGAGTCATTGAGAAATCGACTTTTACTTCAGAGCCGGTGACCCCTGTGGAAGGCCTTGCCGATGTGATAACATCCCCGCTCAGCGGCGGCCTTCCGTCACGCGTATTGACCTTAATCGCATGAAGTTCGTACATGCTCTTGGTAGGATCATACTTATAAGGATTCAGGCTCCACAGGAATTTTACATCCCTGGGGAACAGAGCTCTGACCTGCTTCATTTTAAGGTAGTTGTCCACCCTCGCAGTATCAATACCTGCAGCCAGACCAACCATATCTGAAGGAAGGGGCTGCCCCTGCTGGTCAACCCGGGGGTTCAGAATACCGAACAAAGGATTCTGAAGGTTGAATTCCGCACGGTTTGAGGCAGTTTCAGCCGGCCTTGTGGTATCTTTCGCGATAAGACCGAGAAGCGAAGTATCCTGTTGTGCCGTTCCGGTACTTTTTGGTGTTGAAGCTGATACAACTGCAGTTGTGTCTTTTTTTGCAGAAGCCTGCATCTCTCTGAGAAGGGTATTGGCCTTTATAAGGTCGGGCAGAATTTCGCTGTTCTCATAGGTTTCCCAGAATTCAAGGTTTGCAGTTCCCTGCAGAAGCTCGCGCACCCTCTTCTGGTCCTCCACCCCGGGAAGATCGATGAGGATCCTTCCCTTGGTCGCCATCTTTGTGATGTTGGGCTGAACAACCCCGAACCTGTCGATCCTGGTACGAAGGATATTGAAGGCATTGTCGATAGCTGTTGTTACTTCTGAATCCAGAACCTTCAGGACTTCCTCGTTTGTCGAATTAAAGTTTATTTTGTCGCGCAATGCCGGTGTTCCGAAAATAGAAGCAAGCTTTGCATTAGGATCAATCTGCTGAAATGCCCTTCCAAACAGTGTAAGATAATCGGCCTGGCTTGTTTTTTGTTCTTCCTTTGCTCTTGCAAGTGCGGCCAGGAATGTCTTGTCGGTGCTGTAGTTTGAAAGGGATTTGAGCACGTCCTCGACAGATACCTCAAGGATCACGTTCATACCTCCTTTAAGGTCAAGCCCAAGGTTTAGCTGCTTCTTCTGACATTCCTTGAATGTGTAACCCAGAAAACTCCATTTATCTTTAGGCAGTGAAGCTATGGAATCCAGATAATCTGTCTGCTTGACAAGGTTACCATTTGCATATTTTTTTGCATCCCTGTCAACCTTGTATGTTGCCACCGTAAAGGACAACTGATATACCGAAACCAGGAACAATGCTATAGCCAGAACAGTGATAGCCGCTTTGTTTTGCATTTCTCGTTTTTTTGTGTTAGAAGAATTATTTCTTGATCGTGTTTATCGAGGCGCAAAGATAGAAAAAGTTTTACAAAAAAGGGCCGCATAAAATGTTAATACGGCCCTTCCCTGTCAATTAAGTGGATATTTATTCGATCAG
>JBAVOD010000542.1:0-3142 GCA_049691735.1 Bacteroidales bacterium | reverse complement strand
TATGAAGTCTTAATGGGGCACGTCCCGTTGAATAGATCGATTTTTGGATATGAAGGACCCTGGTCATAGTAAGATAATTATTTGGTCCATATTGCTGCCTTAGACTTCTTTACAATTATCATCGTATACTGGATCGGAGCCAGGATAATAGCATTGTAATTAGCTATAATTGACGCTATGTAAAGCGAGTACACTCCCAGATGATATACTTTTATTAAAAGCACTGCAATTCCAATATACAGGAACGGGCTAATTGTACTCGATATGAACTGTATCCTGAGCGCACTTATGCCGTTGAGGAAATTCACATACTTTCCTCCGAATATAACTACATTGAAATACAGGAAACCCCAGAAAGAAAGCGAAAAATCAATATTGACCTTCCCCCGGAGCCAGAAGTGATACACAGGGTTGGATGCGATCAGCATTACAATACCGACTATAAGCATAAGGACATTAAGCTGGGTGTATTTTCTGATGCCATTCCTTATCCATTGAATGTCATTTTTCTGATAGGCTTCGGTGGAGGCTGACCAGAATGGGATGAGGAATATCGTGAATATCATATTCAATATTCCGAAATAACGATAAACAATATTATATGCTGTGACATCCTCAGTTCCGAAATTCCTGGCAATAATAATATTGGCCGTCTGGAACTGAATGATGGCCGCAAACTGGATCACAAAGAAAACCAGTCCAAGGCTGAACAGATCCCTTGCATATTTGAATTTAACATGTTTAAAAGAAGGGCTGAATTTTCTGTAAGCGCCCCTGAAAAGAATCAGGTTTGCAGACGCCAGTATGATCAGCGGCGAAAGGCACAGGGCAATACCCAGTTTGACCAGGGATCCTTCGGTGGTTTTTACTAGAACAATAATAAAGACAAGCGAAAGAAGTTGTCCCAGAAGATCGATAAGTGAGGAACGTGCCGGCTGCTGGTCTGCAAGGAGTACAGTGCTTACGATCTTTAATACAAATGTTATGCAAAAGTATGTAAACACGATCACTGCAAGAAGAGATATCTCCGACCGCATGGATTCGGGTACTTTCAGAATAGCCGGCCAGTTCAGGAAATTATTGGCAATCAGAAAAACACACCATATGAATATAAAAATTATTGCAAGTAACGCATATGTAGTGCTGACATAGACCCGGGCAATCGAATCGTCATTTCTCGCCCTGGCCTCAGCCAGCCTGTTCCTTAATCCCTGCGTCAGTCCGATGTCAAAAAAACTCAGCCATGCTACGATAGAACTGAGAGTCAGCCATATACCATAACGAGACGAATTGACATAGTTGATTGTCAGAGGCACAAGAAGAAGGCTGATCCCTATGCTACAGCCTTTTATTATAAAAGAAGCCAGGATATTCTTTTTGGCCTTAACACTACGCTCATGCCCTTTCGTAATGTATGTTTTAATGATTTCCCCAACTCTGATCAGACGATCGGTCATTCCATATACTGATTTAAATATTTCACTTCATGATCTCTGCTGCCGGCGGAACTATCAACAGGTTCTGATAAAGCTTCGCCCCGTCAATCACATTGCAGCGACCAACACCGGAGATTATGAACTGAGTTTCACAAACTTGTGCTTCGTTGTTATAACGCAGGTAATACCGTGAAATTATACGTTTTAAGCGACAAATAAAATTCCAAAACTACCATTAACTCAATCAAATCAGAGAAATCCGATTTCCTTCAAAGCTTCCCTGAATATGGGATGCGATCTGTATCCTCCATATGCCAGATCGTTCCCTGCCATGTTATAATCTGAATTGCCCTCGATCAGAACAGGTCCATTTTCACCAACAGCAACATCCCATCCTACAAGGCGAAGGCACGGCATGAGCCCGGCAGCCCTGTTTACCATATTAATTGCTTCTGCATAAAACGGGATCTGAAAACCCCTGAATACTGTTCCCGACACGGGATGTTCTGTTAATAATTTAACACCATTTGCTTTAAAGATCTGATATGCCTTATCAGCAAGCTTCCCCGTTGAAAGGTCTATAGCTATCCTGCAACCGCCGGAACTTATATTATCGACATGAAGATTTACAATACTGGTCCGGAGATAAGCTGACATATTTCTTATTTTCCCGTCCCTGCCAATAAAAGTATCAACACGCATAGTGTTAAGACAAGATGAATTCATCCTGTCAAGGTCAGGATGCTGCTTAACGGTCTCCTGGTTCAGAAATCCTGATCTGATAACATTTGCATACAGCTTACTTATAACCTCGTCATCCCTTTCAATCTGGTCCTCGGTGATCTTATAAACCTGATCTCCGCCGTAACTCCAGAATGTCTTCTTGATGAAAAGGGAATGATCTGTCGTGCTCTTCCTTACTGCTTCAGCCAACAGTTTTTTAAAGTCCTGAAGATTGTCCACTTCAATGCATCCCTTATCCAAGACAAACAAATTCATGTGATTATACATTAGGATTTTTGGCAAGCTGATGCCAAACTGTGAATAAAAGAAATTGAAATATAGTTTATTCTCCAGAACATCCCTTGCTTCCTTGTCATTGAAATGAGGTTTGATTTTATCAAGATAGTATGTAGGATAATAATTCATTATATTCTTTCTGTCCTTCCTGAAAAGGTACCTCGCAAAATAGTACCTCGGGAACCTACCAAACCTTGCCGCGAGCAGGAGGACTTCAGCAATGATCCTCGGAAACGGCTTGCTGTCCGGATCCTGCATTAATTCAGCTATCAGCTTTAATGCCGGGAGCTCTTTTATCTGTTCCATTATCGTGTATTCTAAATGACCTTAACCAATTATTCAGGCACAGTCAGTGGTTGCTTATATTATTATTCCTCCTGAATATCATTTATATAGTACCGGACAGGATTATCCTTGCCTATAATCTTTGCAGGATTTCCAATCACTAGCGAGTTATCAGGCACATCAAAGTTCACAAATGTATTCGGTGAAATAAGAACATGGTGCCCGACAGTTATTTCTCCCACAATAGTCGATCCCGGACCTATCCATACATAATCTCCGATAGTCGGTCTGCCCATTACACCTTTCCTGTACGACCTTCCGATTGTGACCGAATGAGAGATATTGCAGTTCTTACCTATCGTCACGGGTCCTACTATGATTGGACCACAATGACCGGTAAG
>JBAVOD010000541.1:0-6143 GCA_049691735.1 Bacteroidales bacterium | reverse complement strand
TCGGTGAGCCTGAAAGTGCTGCCTTTCCTGTTTGAGGCAAAGGAAAAGGGTATGAAGACATTTTTTGAGTGTACTCCTGCATATCTCGGCCGTGATCCTGTCCTTCTTAAATCGCTTTCACAGGCTGCCGGTATCAATATCATTACCAACACGGGATACTACGGGGCTAACAACAATAAATATATCCCTGAAAGTTTTTATGGTTCGGATCCGTCTGAAATAGCGTCGCTCTGGATAACTGAATTCAACAACGGGATAGAGGGTACGGGCGTAAAGCCCGGATTCATCAAGATAGCTGTAAATCCTTCTGACACGCTTTCGGAAGAACACCGGAAAATAATAACCGCTGCGGCGATTGCTCACCTGAAAACAGGTATGGTCATTGCATCCCACACAGGCGCTGAAAAGCCTGCTTTCGCACAGATTTCAATCCTTAAGGAAATGGGCGTGGATCCCTCGGCATTTATATGGGTACATGCCCAGAGCGGAACTATTGAAGGAAACCTGAAGGCCGCAAGCGAAGGTGCCTGGATATCCCTCGATAACATTCATAAAAGGCCTGAACTTATTCCTGGCGCCCCTTACACCCTTGATTGGTATGCAAACAGGATCGTTCAGATGAAGAATGACGGGCTCCTTGACAAAGTCCTGATCTCGCACGATTCAGGATGGTATGATCCCTCTGTACGCGGAGGAGGGAACTTTAGCGGATTTACAGATATCTTCGATGCCTTTGTCCCTCTGCTCAGGCAGAAGGGTCTGTCTGAAAAGGATATTGAGCAAATCCTCATCACAAATCCCGGGAACGCCTTTAAAATCATGATCCGCCGGGGTCGAGCGTAAAAGTCAACCACCCCCTCCGGTATTTGCTTTCGTAATGCTCAGACAATACAGTGCTCCAAACTGTACCTGGTTAACATTCTCTCATTTAGATATTTAACTTTCTCTTCTCGTGATATCAAAATGATATCAAAATGATATTAAAATGATATCAAAATGATATCAAAGTGATATCAAAGTGATATCATAATGATATCATAATGACCTGTTGCAGGTTGGTTGCAGGTTATTGAGAACGAACGAGTTGTGAGGTGCTAGGTCCCGATGCATATTGCAGCAGATAAGCTCAAAGTCCCCCTCCTCCGCCTCTGCGTAGCCGCTACGGCGTAGCAAGGCGGGGGATTTAGGGGTCAAATAAATCAGAGCTATTCTTCTTTCCTGAAAAAGATATCACCACTTATGGTGGCAAGTTTTATAAGTGCTCCTCCGTTATTCAGTTTTGACTTTATACCGGACGTATGATCCGAATGACCGTCAGAAAGATCAAGATCATAATTTGTATATATACTCCCGGTAATTGTCGAAAGATCCAGATCAGCTTTTTTAACCGGAGAATCTGCCAGGTCGATGAATCCGCTTATTGTTCTGACATTCATGCCATCGGTCTTCCCGTTGATTGTTATGTTGGCATTGATCGTCTCGACAGAAAAGGGTGCATTTTCAGGCAGAAAAACCACCCATTTAATGTCTGAGCTGTTGCAGCAATTATCCTTTCCCCTGAAATAATCTTTTTTGAAATCTGCTTTTATTATGACTGACTTGTCTTTCTCGCCAAACGAGATCTCATAAGCATCGTTATCCTTGTTGTCGTTGATGTTAACCGAAGCTTTCACAGATACCTCGTTCTTGTTCCAGGTCTGGATGCCAATGCTGTCGGCAATCCCGATATTAAGCACTACTGCATCCTTCCCGGAAAAGCTCAGCTGCTTTTCGGTTATTTTCTGGGCACTTGCAGCAGTGCAGATTATCACTGCTGCAATCAAAATTACACTTCTTCTCATCTGATTATGTGTTAGTTAAAATTATTTTCCCTGAACTAAAGAGTAATTATTTGCCCTTTCTTATATATACATTGCTGCCCACTGTGGCAATGCTTATTTCAGGTCCGCCACCGTTCATTGAATAAGTAAGCTTACTGCCCCCGATCCTTTTCATGTTGTCCTTTTGCTGGCTGAAATCAAAATCGGAATAGAATGAACCGCCAATCGTCTTAAGATCCAGATCTGCAGCAGTCGAAGCCGGTAGCGTGATATCGATGTCGCCGCTGATCGCGTTTATGGATATCGGCTTTTCAGGAGGTGTGCTTCCATAGATAATGTCAATATTACCGCTTATGGTCGATAATACAAGGGGGCCGGTAACATTCTTCAGATCAATCCCCTGGCAGTTCTTGATATCGATCTCGCCTTTGACATTTGTCACCGAAATGTTGCTTCCCCTTTCACAGCCGCTCTCGATATCGAGTGTGAAGTTATCGGGCACCTTTACCTTATAATCGGCATGCCGGGTGATCGGAAGAATGCATGTGGCGGTCACCGTGTTACCATTTTTTTCGATATTGGCCCCGATCCCCGAATTGTCGTTTCCTCCGGGATATATGGGCTTCAATCCCTTTGCCCTCTCAGGAGGTGTAAAATCGCCGCCGGCAGAGGTGATGATCACCTCGTTACCGCTGTAGCCTTCCACAGGCAGATCACCCGGGAAATTTTTCAGGATAAGCTTACCATCCTTTGTATTCTGTACCTGGACTTTATATTCCTGCCCATAGGCTAGTCCGGCAGATACAAGGATCATTATTAAAAGCATTTTAATCTTCATGGTTTCAAGACTTTAAATTAACAGTTTCACAAATGTGTCGGCCAAACCCGGTATCTGACTGACGTATTATTAATTGAATTCAACTTCTTTAATTCAGATAAGCATCCTGACCCTCTCTTCAGCAACGTTCCTTACTGCAGGAAGAGTCCTGTCGTTCGAGATGATCTTTTCAATAGGTACTATTGCACTTTTTTCCTGCATCCCGACAAGTATATTGATAAGAGTCACCTGTAGAATGGGGTCGGTCTGTACCGTAAGTGAATTGACAAGCGATGTGCGCACAGAAGCCATATTTTGGAATTTTTCAAGAGCATAGGCTGCTGCCAGCCTCACGTTCACATTTTTATCGTTGTCGAGTGTCTCAACAAGTGCCTCTATCAGGTTCTGATCCGGTGCATCTATCTTGTATGCGTAGCCGACAGCTTCGATCCTGTAGCTTGAAGATCCGTCTTTCAGCATCGTGAACATCACCGTCTTTTTGAGATCATTTACCTCTGACCGGAGCTGGACGATCTCACTTTTCCGGTTCCTGTCGGACAGGCCGGAAAATATCAGCATTCCAATGAAGGATCCGCAAATGAGCAAAGCGATTCCGGCTGCAATCATGTATGTATATCTCAGGTCCCATTTTTTCGCGGATGAACCTGAAAATGCATTTCCGGCCTCCTCATTTCTCTTCAGCTCATTATGAAGCATATGATAAAAATTAACCTTTATTGAATCGTCGGGCATGACCGGCTCTTCATCCGCAATCAGTCCAAGAAGTTCCTGAAAATCCCTGAGCTGGTCAAGGCAGGCTTCGCAGGTCTCAAGATGCTTTTCGATCATGGCCTTCTGACCGCTTTCAAGCTTGTTGTCAAGATAATCGATCATAAACGCTCCAACTTCCTCACATTTCATCTCAATAGAATTTAGATCTGTTTTATGAATATTTTTCTCAAATGCTGTATTGCTCTGTAAACCGCTACTTTTACAGCAGGAACTGACTGATTGACTATTACCGAGATTTCAGAATATTTTAATCCCTGGTACCTGCTGAGAACAATTATTTCTCTCTGCACATCTGAAAGCAACGCCAACGCCTTTTCAAGTCTTTTGTAATCGTCCTCAGGGTAATTATCCGGATCATCAGTCACATCAACCCGATAGTTGTCAGTCAACATATACAGGTCATCTGTTTTTTTCTGCATCCGGCAGTGATCTGCATGAAGGTTCCTGGCAATCTGATACATCCATGACTTTACGCTGTTTCCGCTTCTGTAGGAATTCCGGTATTTGATCATCCTGTAAAAGAGATTCTGCGTAAGGTCCTGACTGACCTCCCTGTTCAGACCCATCTTAAGGAAAAAGTTAAAGAGCCTTACATTGTATCTTTCAAAAAGCACCGACATATCAGTAAGATTTCCCTTCTTTATGTTCTGCATGATCTCCTCGTCAGGAATGTGTTCAGCCATTTTTTTCACCGGTTTCCTATATGGTTACCTGTAAAGTTAAAAATGGTTACACAGATATGCGGTAAAAATTTTATTTTATATTTCCGGTCAAATTGAAACTATGAAGATATTTGTCAGGATAGTCGTTATTATTTTGCTTCTTTTCAATGGAACAGGAGCATTGTATGGCGGTATTTCACTGGTCAGCGATCCGACCGGATCAGGGCTACATCTGCCGCTTTCCTTCCTTGAGCATACTCCTTTCAGGAACTATATGATCCCCGGAATAGTTCTTCTGTGCGTGAATGGGTTGTTCAGTTTTGTCACCCTGTTCACGATATTATTTAAATACAGGAAATCATCATTATTCGTTATCGCCCAGGGCATACTCCTTGGAGGATGGATAATTGTGCAGATAATACTTGTACGTGTCTTTTACCCGCCACTTCATGTGACATTTCTTCTGACAGGAGCGGCATTTTTAGCCTGTGGATTTTATATGTACCACATTGGCATAACTCCTGAAAAGATCAGCCAGGGCAGTGAATGATAATTGAAACAATCGGCAGATACAATTGTCTAATTGTTTTAATTTGGACCTTTTAATTTAACCGAATAACAAGTGAAAGTATCCGCAGTCTTTCTTTTAATATTTTCTGCAATTTCGTTATCGCTTCATTCACAGGTTGGTAACGTTGTGAAAAATGTTACGCTCCTTAACGCTTTTGATGAAAAGACCCCTCTCCCTTACATTGGCAAGGAGGTTTTCCTGATATTTGATATGGATCCCGACAGGCAGCATATCGTCGACCCCCTCACAGAATCACTTACTAATGGCGAGCTTTCGTCAGGCAACTTTGGTGTTATCACAGTTTTGAACTGCAAGGATACCTGGATGCCCTATTTTGCAATCAGGACAGGAGTAAAGGGAGAGCTTAAAAAATATCCCGATTCGGTAATCCTTCTCGACAAAAGCAATACTCTCCCCAAAGCATGGGCGCTTGGCGATTGTGATAATGCAGCTGCCATCCTTGTTATCGGCAAGGATTCAAGGGTAAAATTCAGCAGAATTGTCCGGTCCGAAGATGAATGCAGCAAGGTGATCGGTGAAATTCACAGTGCGATTAATAAGGAGATCCGATGATCAGACGCACCTTATTGGTCCTTGTATTATCTGTCGTATTTCTTAATTCCTATTCCCAGGACGGAATTCTTTCAAAGTTGTATTTCCCGCTTTCATACGGGATCAATTTTCCTTTGCGGAATCCCTATCTTTCAAAAAACTTCATGAACTCTGAAGGCATTGAATACCGATTCAAAAACAAAGCACCCTGGTTCGCACGATTGACTGTTGAAAACCTTAATTATGATTACGCTATTGAGAATAGCCCCGGAACCAACGTCTCAAAGAGTGAGCTTACCGCTACCGGCTATTATCTCAGTGCAGGAGTAAGGAAAGGGAACGGAAAACTCAGATTTACGGGAGCATTCAGGGCCGGCGGCTTCAGCTACAGATATCCGCAAGTCAGCGATCTGGGCAGCCGTTACGAAGTGACCTATGTTCGCGACCGATCGTTTTCCTGCGGGATTGTGGCAGGGATCGAATATTATTTTTCGGACAATATTGCAGCAATCGTGGAATCACATTATATGTGGCTTCCTTCGGAAAACATATTCTGGGAGGATAATTTTCAGAATGTCGGGATAAGTCTGGGTATTACGACCACCTTATTTTAAATCCTTTTACCTTCTCAGCAGTTCGGGCGTCGCAGGATAACCTGGCACCGACGGCTGCACAGTTTACCTTTTCCAAAAACTGGATTTGTTAAACCACGATCACCGGCTAAACAGTTTCATGGCTTCGGTGTTTAAAGAGTTACAATTTATTTGTTTCAAAAAATGAAGCTGACATTAATCCGAAGAATGTGAAAACAAGGTATTGGTTGACCACTTTTTTCCCCGGATTATCAATTGATTATCTGAATATTCGAATAATATAACCATTAAAATTTTAACAAATGAAAAAGATGAATCCAGTAGTGCATTTCGAAA
>JBAVOD010000540.1:0-2386 GCA_049691735.1 Bacteroidales bacterium | reverse complement strand
GCTCAGGAGCCTGTCGGCATTTCTTTTTATGATTAACAGGTTATCTTCGGTATCCTTTGAGTTTTTTATCCCCGACCGCAAAATTCTGTCGAGGGGCCCCTTGATTAAGGTCAGGGGAGTACGGACCTCATGAGTGATGTTGGTGAAAAAATTTATTTTTGCGTTAAGTATCTCTCTTTCCTTATTGGTTTCAATGATATCTATTTTTCTTTGATGCTCCAGGGCATTCTTTTTTACATAGATACTGATCAGCATGTATATGATAAATGCCGAAATAACTAAATATAAGGCATAAGCAGGAACGGAAAACCAGAACGGAGGAGAAATTACGATGTTAAGCAAAGTTTCGTCAGTGCTCCATGTATTGCCGTCGGAGGAAGAATGAACCCTGAACCTGTATTCTCCCGGAGAAAGATTGGTATAGTAAACCTTTCTGTTGCCGGAGATCTGAATCCAGTCAGGATCAGACCCTTCCATTCGGTATTTATACTTTGTCAGATTAGGGCTCGTAAAAGTAGGAGATACAAAGTCAATGCTAAAAGAGGATTGATTATATTTTAACGAGATCAGGTCAGTCACAAGAGCTGACCTGAAATCGGGAGATCCTGAGGTATTGGCAATATTTTCTTTACCATTTACCTGGAATCCTGTAAAATAGACAGGTGGATTATATGTATTTTCTTTTATATCAGCAGGATAAAAGGATATCATGCCGCTGATGGTACCGAAATACATTTTACCATTTTTATCCTGATAGGCTGAATTATAACTGAAGGTATTATCAAGAAGGCCATGGTCTTTAGTATATGTTTTAAATTTATTTGAGGCAGGATCCAGCCGGAGGAGACCTCTGGTTGATGTTATCCATAAATTTCCATAGCCATCCTCCAACATGGCACAATAGATGGCGAATTCTATGTCTTTGCCCGGTATGTATCTGGTAATTTCTTCTGTATCCATGTCAATATAGCTGAAACCATTACCTTCTGTGGTAAACCAGATCTTATGCTTGTTATCCTCAAAGATTGAAGTAACATGTTCATAACTCAAATTCCCGTAATCCCCTTTGTCAGAAATTATCTTTTTACAAATCCCTGATGATCTGTCATATTTGAACAATCCTCTCCCATAAGTCCCTATCCAGATATTTCTCTTATTATCCTCATATAAAGAATGGATAAAGGCACCTGCTGCGATATCATCAATGAATTTAAACGATGAAGTCTCGCGGTTAAACCGGTATAACCCTATGACACTTCCCGCATAAATTGTCCCGTCGGCTGTTTTCAGGAATGTGATAATCGAATTTGTTTTAAGGCCCCTGTCTGCATCCTTCAATTCAAAATGAGCTGTTATCCTTTGCGCCGGGATATTTAAGATATATATTCCATTATCAAAGGTTCCTATCCAGAGGTCATCATCATCAACGAGGAGCCCCTGGATATTCCTGCTGCCAATTTTTACATGATTATGATAATCGGTGAAACTGGAAAAAAGCCCGGTCTCATGGTCAAGTTTTATCAGACCGGCATCTTCAGTACCAATCCAGATATTTCCAAATGTGTCTGCACGTATTTCTCTTACCACATTCCCGTTAAGTGCCCCTGCCAATCCTGTCGGGTAGAACTTTTCAAATGATCTGTTCTCCTGCGGAAGATAACTGACACCGCCATAAAAGGTTCCTATCCATACACCACCTTCCGCGTCTTTGGTAATAGTTCGGATGGAATTGTTTGAGATCGAAAAAGGATCGGTCCTGACCGTGTACAGATTTGTGACATAGCCCGTACCCAGATTATAAATATAGATACCCGATTCGGATCCTATCCAGATTTCATCGTTATTAAACAAATATGTCGTCCGTATCAGGATATTATTCCAGATATTATCCTTTTCGAACAGAGTCGTAACCCTTCCGGTATTCGGATCAAATTGCCTGAGCCCTGCAATGTCGCTTGAAATTATCAACCCGTATTTGCCTGCATCCAGAATATTAACAAGATGAACAGAGGCCGAAATTTCTTTTTCTGTAAGAATTTTGTAACCGATAAAATTATCAATTCGTGCATCATATTTGTAAATCTTGCCATCTGAGGCCGACAGCCAGATGTCACCTGCATTTGTCAAATCAATTTTCCGCGGCATAAATTGTTCACTTGCCGGGTAAAAGCTAAGTGCTTCACTCTGTTTATTATATTTATATGTTCCTGAGAAAGTCGCTATCCATATGCAATTATTATTATCAGCCTTAACGTCGTTTACCAATTCTCCGATTTCATGGTTTTCGGATTTAATTGTTCCAAAACAATCACTGTCCGGTATATAATAGCAGATGCCTTCGGAAGTTCCGATCCAAATCCATCCGTCCCGGTCTTCACATAGTGAA
>JBAVOD010000539.1:0-13456 GCA_049691735.1 Bacteroidales bacterium | reverse complement strand
TAGCTTCCTGTGAAAATCCCTATGGCAAGCCTCAGTTTTCCCCCGAACTCCTCATTCAGCATTTTCATAAGCAGAAGCGAGAGATCTTCGTGAGTAATGCCGCTGATGATTGAGGTTTCAAGTGCATGTGAGAATGGTCCATGGCCAATATCGTGGAGAAGGATTGCCACCAGGGCAGCTTCTTCCTCCTCAGGAGTGATCGGGATGCCCTTCTCCTTTAAAGTTTTAAGTGCTGTATCCATCAGATGGAGCGCACCGAGGCAATGCTGGAACCTGCTGTGGTTGGCTCCCGGATAAACAAAGCTTGTAAGACCCAACTGCCTGATATTCCTCAGCCTTTGAAACCAGAGGTGTTCTGTGATGTCGAAGATCAGTTCTCCAGGAATGTTGATAAACCCGTAAACCGGGTCATTAATAATTTTCCTTTTGTTTATAGTATACGACACCTGGAAATATTTTGCGCTACAAAATTAGGAATTTGTTTGGCATTGTACTACCCTCCTTTAGGGGTCAGTTATTTAACAATGAAGCTGAATTTATCAACCTCTGAAAGCATTCGCTGCTTACATTTCCCCTCCTTTTGACCCCTAAATCCCCCAGAGGGGGACTTGCAGATTATCTGCCACTTTATGCAACAGCGCTAATAAATCAGCAATTACAAAAGAAAGGCAAATAAATAGGAATACTCAAGATAAAGAAACTCATGACAACCAATGACCTGTTATCCTAATCGAAGCGTTGGATCCTCCTATCGATTTAACAAGATGTGTATAAAGGGAATAAATAGTATATATGTTATACAACATATTTTTATTCTGTCACATTTGAAATATTTGTCGTCTTTAATACGTCAAAGAGCCTGAAACAATAAGCCTGACACAACCGGATATGAAAATCGAAATCAGGGGTCTGAATATGATCTATTCTAACGGGAACCATGCCCTCAAGGATATAAACCTTGAGTTCAGTACGGGCATGTTCGGACTGCTCGGTCCAAACGGGGCCGGAAAGTCGAGCCTGATGAGGATCATGGTGACGCTTATGAAACCGACTTCAGGGATTGTCCTTGTCGACGGAAAGGATATTCAGAATTATCGCAGGGAGCTCAGAAAAATGCTTGGTTACCTTCCTCAGGACTTCCGCTTTTTCACATCACTCAAAACATGGGAGTTCCTTGACTATTCCGGGTCTCTTGCCGGATTGAAGAACAGGAAGGATCGTATCAGGGAGGTTGACAGGCTTCTTGACCAGGTAGGCTTGCTTGAAGTACGGGACCGCCAGGCCAACAGGCTCTCAGGGGGAATGAAAAGGAGGCTGGGTATTGCTCAGGCACTTATCGGCAATCCAAGGATAATCATTGTGGATGAGCCCACTACCGGTCTCGATCCCGATGAAAGGATAAGATTCCGCAATATTCTGTCACAGCTCAGCCAGAACGATGTGATTATAATACTGTCGACGCATATTGTCGGTGATATATCTTCTACCTGCCAGGGGATGGCCCTGTTGAACAGGGGCGAGCTTGTTTTTTCGGGGCCGCCTGAAAATCTGGTTGAACATGCCGGCGGTCACGTCTTCATGCTTAATCTGACCCAGGCAGAGTATGACAGGGTGAAGGAACAATACAATGTCATCTCAACGATACCTGTCGACTCCGGATGGGAGGTTCAGATAGTATCGGACAATCCTCCTGAATTCAGGTCATCAGCGATTGTCCCGAACATCGAGCACGCGTATGTCTATTACATGGAACACAAACTCAGAACAACCCTTATTGATTAAGTCCGGCCCGGTATGACCCCTTTCTTAACCAATATCAGGACTGTTGCCCGCTACGAGGCAAAAACACTCAGAAGAAGCTGGTTCTTCAGGCTGTTTTCAATTGGGGCCCTCTTCATATTCACGATACTGAACATTGGCTTCTTTTCACCTGTCGGGGACGAGATGTGGGGACTGGTCGCGATTCCCTCTTCAGTACCTTTGGTTAACCTTTACATGCTTAATATCGGTCAGGCAATGGTGGTCATCTTCCTTGCTGCCGACTTTCTTAAAAGAGATAAAAAACTCGATACCAACGAGGTCCTCTACACCCGCTCAATGTCCAACTTCGAATATATCACAGGAAAAACCTGGGGTATCCTCCGGCTCTTCCTTGGTCTCGACATTGTAATCCTGTCCATCGGGCTTCTGATGAATATAATCTCGCAAAGCATGAGGGTCGATATAATGTCATACCTGTACTATCTTCTTATTATTTGCGTACCTACTATCGTATTCAGCCTCGGACTCGCTTTCATGCTGATGCAGGTCATCAGAAACCAGGCAATTACATTCATGATCCTCCTCGGCTATGCTGTCATGGACATGTTCTATCTGTGGTTCAGGGCAGGCTCGGTATTTGATTACATGGCTTTCGGTCTGCCTCTCTTCAAGTCAGGTATGATTGGCTTCGACAATCTTAATTTCATAATCAGTCAGAGGCTGATGTACCTCTTTCTAGGACTGATGATGGTGATGATGACAATCCTTCTTTTCAGGCGTTTGCCTCAGTCAAAGTTTCACAGTATACTTACAGTGGTCCTGATGGTTTTCTTTCTTGCCGGTGCAGGCTGGTCGGGACTGAATGTCAGTAAGGAGTATATGCAGAGATCGGCTGAAAGGAAGCTCGTAATTGAAACTAACCGCAAATACGAAAATCTGGATTTCCCGTCTGTGACCGCGGCTTCGATTGAATATATACAGAAGGAAGAATCGTTCGATGCTGTAACCGACCTGAAAATAATCAATGACAATGAAACGGGGATCAAAAGTTATATTTTCTCCCTTAATCCCTCCCTGAATGTTACAAAGGTCATTTCTGGCAGCGCCGAATTGCCCTTCAGACGATCGCATCACATAATTGAGATTGACGCCGGCAAGACACTGCGCCAGGGTGAAAAGGACACTCTCCGGATCTGTTATTCCGGCTCCATAAATGAACCTTTCTGTTATCCGGGCTGCAATGATAACTTAAAGGAGACCCCTTACCGGACCCAGATGCTCAATATTAATAAACGCCAGTCATTCCTCACGCCCGGTTATGTGCTTCTGACGCCTGCGGCACACTGGTACCCGGTGGCCGGACTAAATTATTATCCTTCAAATCCGGCAAGGATCAAAATTGATTTTACAAAATATTCGCTTCGTGTCCGGACTATTGCGGGGCTTTCAGCTGTGTCGCAGGGAATTGCTTCAAAGGACGATGATTTCTTTACCTTTAACCCGGAAACACCCCTCACCGGCCTCACCCTCGCGATTGGCAGATACCGGACCGATACGATCACCGTCGATTCAATAAGATATCTGTCGTATCATTACCCCGGCAATGATTATTATAAAAAAGATCTTGCCGGACTTAAGGATACTCTGCCATTCCTGATCTCAGGAATTATGAGGGATCTGGAGTCAAACTTCTCGGTAAAATACCCGTTTAAAACGCTGAGCCTTTTGGAGGTGCCTGTCCAGTATTATTCATACCCCGAACAGAATACGCAGACCAGGGGTGAAGTACAGCCGTCGATGGTCCTGCTGCCTGAAAAATTGGCTACCC
The DNA here is from genome assembly GCA_049691735.1 of Bacteroidales bacterium. Lineage (GTDB taxonomy): Bacteria > Bacteroidota > Bacteroidia > Bacteroidales > VadinHA17 > LD21. The sequence goes on along the minus strand of JBAVOD010000539.1, from coordinate 9,867 downwards.
TGCAGGACGCAGGTTTCCGCAAAAACTTCCAGCGGAGAAAAAAAAGGAATGCCAGGAATAACCAGGTAATGACTGACAAGGAGCTGCAGGTCATGCTGTTCAACAATTTCATAAGGAACACCTTCATAAGCGGCGAGAACTTCAGGTACTCAAACGGGGTTGCATGGAACGAACCTAAAAGATACCGGCTTGGTCCAAGCTTCTATTTTTTCAGGAACAATTTTTATTCAATGGAGTTCCCCGTGATCAATACAATATTTGAATCACACCTGCAGAAAGTAACCCAGGATGGTAGCCGTGGTGAGTATTATGATTTTTATGGAAGACTATCAGATAATGACAAGGCAAACCTCAACCTCAGGGGGAAAAGCTTCAGGGAGCTGCTGGCAGCTAATCCCGGAGGTGATACATTGAGAACTGTCCTGACTCTCAAGGGCGACTATTTTTTTAACCTTTTGCGTGCCCGGGCCGGGATCGGAGAATTTAACAAATGGTTCAGAAGCTATCTCGATACCAATAAATTCAGGAGCGTTGACATCAAAAAGATGAATGAAGGTGTCAGAGCCAGGTTCGGGTTCGAATTCTATCCATACCTTTCCGACTGGTTCAACAGGAAAGAGCAGCCCGGGTTCCTGTTTTCAGACCTTAAGGCAGAAGAAATAATAGTTGGCGACAGATCGAGGTACCAGGTGACCTTTATCGCCGCAAACCCTGAACCTGTAGCAGGCTTGTTCAATTTCTCCTTCAGGACAGGAGGTGCCGAGGATGGCAGGATAACTGCCACCTATTCGCAGGGACCGCGAGGCGGAAGTTCAATGTCTATTTCAATGCAGGGCAGGGGCATGGAAGCCTCAGATATTTCCAGGATTGTCCTCCTTGGACCGGGTGAAGCCAGGAAGATCACCTATGTGCTTGATGCTCAGCCAAGGACTCTTCTTATAAATACTCTTGTTTCAAAAAATATCCCTGGTGAGATCAGCCTGCCTTTCGACGAAGTTAAAAAAGAAAGAACCAGGACTCACGGGACCGGTGAGGACGTTGTCCTCTCCACACTCCCCCGCGAGTATGAACAGGGTGAGATCATAGTCGATAACGAGGATGCCGGATTTAAATATACCAGACTTGTGAATTCAAGTCCCCTTAAGAAGCTGCTTGGCGTTGAAGACAAAAGCGGAGACACATACGAGGAAATCAGGATGACGAGGGCTCCGGAACACTGGCAGCCTGTAGTCTCATCCGAATATTACGGCAGGTATGTGAGGTCATCGGTGTACAGACGGAGCGGCACGGGTAAGGAAAACCTACAGTGGACCTCTGTTCTGACAAAGCCCGGCTATTATGATGTATATGCCTATGTAGGTAAAACAGTCGACGGGATGATTGTAAATAAGGCGGGGCAGGGCGGTCCTCCACCTCCGGAGGGTGGCCAGAGTCCCTGCAAGGACCTTCATTACAGGATATTTAACGATCAGGGAACTGATGAGATAACGCTTGACTACCAGAATGCGGAAAATGGATGGAATAACCTCGGAAGATATTATATATCATCCGATACTGCCAGGGTGATCCTTACAGACCAGTCGGCTGGCAGTTACATTATAGGCGACGCAGTTAAATGGGTGAAAGTGGATTGATTGTAACCGGCGGAAATGGCATTACAGCCAAAGCCGGAAGCAGGCAAAAGATGACTTTAAGATTATGCAACATATGAAAAAGACCATAATGAGATCGACCAGGCTTATCGGTATAGTATTCTTTCTGATATTCTATTTCCCTGGTCTCACGGGGCAGAAAGGGCTCACACTTGACGAATCGCTTGGTATAGCTGAAACGAACAGCCCGACTATGAAGCGGACCAGGCTAAGTCTGGTAAGAAGCCAGGAGAACCTTAATGCCCAGAATGCCGCACTCAAGTCAAACTTTTCACTTTCAGTAAATCCTATAAGCTTCAGCCGGAACAGGATGTTCAATGACCTGATATCCGAATGGAACTCCACCCGGACAACTGAAAGTTACGGTCTCTTTACGGTTACCCAGCCAATTGTCTTTACAGATGCAACTCTCTCCCTCGTTAACAGGTTCGGTTACACCGACTCCTACTCCGAATTTGCAGACAGGACAACAAAAGGATTCAGCAATGAGCTTTCGCTGAGCCTCGATCAGCCCTTGTTTACATATAACAGGACCAAACTTATGCTTAAGGAACTGCAACTGGCACTCGAGAACTCCAAGCTTAACTATGCTATCCAGCTCCTGTCACTTGAGAAAAGTGTGGCCCAGGCTTTCTATTATGTTTACCAGCAGCAGCAAAGTCTTGAGATATCAGGCCAGGCTTACCAGAATATGCAGAAAAGTTACGAGGTCATCAAAAACAAGGTTGATGCCGGTATATCGGCAAAGGAAGAGTTTTTCCAGGCTGAGCTGAACCTTGCAACTACCAAATCGGATTATGAGAACAAGCAGGTTGCCCTTGAGAACGCCAAGGACGATTTCAAGATGCTCATCGGCATGAGCCTGTATGATGACCTGATAGTTTTACCTGATATTTCTGTTGATACTGTTAATGTCGACATTGCATTTGCAATCGACCAGGGACTAGCAAACAGGATGGAACTGCGCCAGAGAGCCATTTCAGTTGAAAACTCCCAGTTTGATCTTATCCAGACCAAATCGCTGAATGAGTTCAAGGGGAATCTTGGCTTATCTATCGGGCTCTTCGGAGATAACAGCAAAGTGGCTGATGTTTACTCAAGCCCTACTGATAATGAAAACGTAATGCTGTCGCTTACCTTGCCTCTCTGGGACTGGGGTGAAAAAAAATCCAGGATCAAGGCTTCCCAGGCATCAATTGAAACTGAGCAGGTTGGCCTTGAAGAGGAGCAGAACAACATTATTCTGGGCATCAGGCAGGTTTACAGGAACCTCATCAACCTGCGCAACCAGATAGGCATTGCCCGCCAATCGGTAACAAATGCCCAGTTGACCTACGACCTAAATCTCGAAAAATACAGGAATGGCGACCTGACGGGAATGGATCTGAATATTTATCAGAACCAGCTCTCCGAGAAGCAGCTTGCATACACCAACGCATTGATCAACTATAAGCTGGAACTTCTGAACCTCAAGATTCAGGCCCTGTATGACTTTGAAAAGAAGATGCCTGTCAGCCCTGAAATGAATTCGGAAAATCAGAAACTATAATATAAGACAATGAAAAAATCATTCCTATTAATGATGACCACTGCAGTACTGATCGGGGGTTGCAGGAACAATGACCAGAACCTTACTGCAGACATTGAGATACCGGTATCGGTTGAAGAAATCAGGCTGAAGCCGATCGAAGAATTTGTCAACACAACGGGGAGTGCCTTCCCCAAGGGAGAAATAGAAGTTAAATCGAAGATACCTGCCGCATATTTTCTCGAAAAGAATCCCAGAACCGGAAGGCTCTGGCAGATGGGCGACAGGATACAGGCAGGCGACCTGATCGTCCGGCTCGAGGACAGGGAGTATGTCAACTCGGTAAAGCTTCAAACAAATGAACTTAACCTTGAGCTTTCGGAGACCGAACTGAGGAAGCAGGAATCACTTTACGAAAAGGGCGGAGTGACGCTTAAGGAGCTGAAAACCGCAAGCATAAATTACGAGAATGCTAAAACCAATGTGGAAACGGCACGTCTTCAGATGGATAAGACAAAGATACTTGCGCCGATTTCCGGAGTTGTAGTCGATCTCCCGTATCATACCCAGGGAACCCAGGTTGAGACGGGATCGACGATAACAAAGATCATGGATTACCAAATAATGTACATGGATGTGCAGCTTCCCGAAAAATACATTAATGTGATAAAACCCGGTCAGCCTGTCAATCTTACGAACTATACTATACCCGAGGATACCATCATCGGAAGGATTACACAGCTTTCGCCGGCAATCAATGCGGACACCAGGACTTTTAAAGGAAACATCTCTATTGATAATGCTGAATACCTTCTCAGGCCGGGCATGTTTGTAAAGGCCGATATTGTTGTCAACCGTAAGGACTCAGTCATTGTAATTCCGAAAAACATTGTCCTGTCGCGCCAGAAAGGAAAAACAGTTTTTGTTATTGACAGGGGTGTTGCAGCCGAGCGGATCATTCAGACCGGGCTTGAAAACCTGACCGAAGTTGAGGTAACCAGCGGACTTGCAAAGAATGAGCGTGTTGTTTCAAGCGGTTTTGAAACGCTTAGCAACAGGTCGAAGGTTAAGATAATCAAATAAGGAACATGAAGAAAATCGCGGAGTTTGCAGTCAGATACCCGGTAACAGTCCTCATGCTGGTGCTGGGCATTGTACTTCTCGGCTTCATTTCCCTCGGGAAGCTGGGCACAGATCTGTTCCCTGACCTGAACAACCCCAAGATCTACATTGAGCTGAAGGCAGGTGAAAGGCCCCCGGAAGAGATGGAGAAGAACTACGTCGATCAGATCGAGTCGCTTTCAATGCGTCAGAGCGACGTAATCCAGGTCTCGTCTGTATCGAAGGCCGGCTCTGCCACAATTACCGTCGAGTATGACTGGAACAAGGATATGGATGAGGCATTTCTTGACCTTCAGAAGGAGCTTAATTCATTCAGTCAGAACTCCGACCTTGAAAATTTCACAATTTCACAGTACGATCCGAATGCCTCCCCGGTAATGATCGTCGCGCTCAAAAATGACAGGATCTCCAATATGGATGAGCTTCGCAAGGTTGCTGAGAACTACATCAGGAATGAGCTTATCAGGATCGAAGGTGTTGCTGATGTAAGGCTTACGGGAAAGGAGGAGGGTGAAGTAGTTATAGAAACGAATAAGTACATTCTTGAATCATTCGGACTTTCGGCTGATGCAATTGCCGCACAGATAAGCAATTATAACAGGAATGTCTCAGGCGGAACAATTGTTGACATGGGCCTCAAGTATGTGGTTAAAGGTGTAAGTGTGCTTAAGGACCTGAACGACCTGGGGAATATTATTGTCGGATTCAGAAAGCCTGAATCACCGACGGCCTCAGCTCTCAATGGGAATACGGCAACCGGAGCTGCTAGTGTCCCGGTATACTTAAGGGACGTTGCAAAAATAAGCTTCGGGAACAAGGATCCCGAGAATATCGTAACAATAAACGGTGAGCGCTGCATAGGGCTCTCAATCTATAAGGAGCCAAAATTCAATACGGTCGATGCCGTCAAAAGCCTCGATATTGCCTTTGCTGACCTGGCTAAAGCACTACCCGGCTATCAATTCATCAAGGTTCAGGACCAGGGGAGCTATATCCACAACTCAATAACTGAAGTCCGGAATACCCTGGTGCTGGGAATTCTCCTGGCAGTATTCATTCTCTATGTTTTCCTTAGGAGAATAGGCACAACTCTTGTCATAAGCGTTGCAATTCCCATCTCCATTATCGCAACATTTAACCTGATGTACTTCAACCATCTTACGCTCAACATCATGACATTGGGGGGGCTGGCCCTGGGGGCAGGAATGCTTGTTGATAATGCGATTGTCGTGCTCGAGAACATAACCCGTAACCGAGAAGAGGGCATGCCACTGAAAGAAGCGGTAATAACAGGGACAGGGGAAGTAGGCGGTGCAATAACTGCATCAACGGTAACCACAATTGTTGTTTTTCTTCCTATTGTTTACCTGCACGGGGCATCGGGTGAGATGTTCAAGGATCAGGCCTGGACTGTGGCATTTTCACTGATTTCTTCCCTTGTTGTTGCCATGCTGATCATTCCTATGCTCGTATCGACACTTTTCACTGATAAAAAGAGAGAGGTAAATTTATCGGCCCCACTACGATTTATGTGGTATAGGAAATTACTTGAGAAAACAGTTGAAAAAAGGGGCCTTGTGATCATTCTTTCTGTAATTATGCTTGCTGTGACAGCGATGCTGGTCCCTAAACTCGGCAACGAATTCATGCCGAGGTCAGAATCAGCCGGGTTCACAGTTAAGCTTAAATTGCCTGAAGGTACAAGCCTTGAAAGGACCTTCAGCACAGTATCCAGGACCGGGGAGATGATAAAAGGGCTTCTTCCGGGAAAGATAAGTATGATCTATGCTCAGGCAGGAGAAGACAGGAATTCAACAGTTAATGCCGCAACCGGATCGACCGGAGATAATACTGCTTCGCTCAAAATTATTCTTGCCAGCAATTTTGCTACCCATACTGAAGAAGCGATCAGCCTTGTGGAAGGATATCTGAAAGCGATCCCCGATGTGGAGGTTAGCTTTACACGCGAAGAGACAGCCCTGCAGTCGTCGCTGGGAACCACTTCCGCACCTTTTGCGCTGGAGATATCGGGGAAGGAATATCCCGAACTTGAAAGGATTCTGACTGAAGCAAAAGGAATTCTGACACAAAACCAGGGCCTTTTCAACCTGACAACTTCACTCGACCAGGGAACACCGGAAGTTGAGGTATCAATAGACAGGTTCAGGACAAGCTATTACAATGTAACTGTCGATAATGTGATCAACCAGATCAAAAGTTATCTTCAGGGATCATCTGCCGGCAGCTTTGAAAAAGACGGGGAGATGAAGGATATTACAATAAAGCTTGGTGACATATCCCTTTCACAGCTCAAGGACCTGATGATAACTGCGGGGACAGTTAAGGTGCCTCTGAGCGAGCTTGCAGGCATCAAAACGATCGTTAGCCCCAGGGAGATCACAAGGAGGAACCAGGCACGCACATGTTACATTTACGGCATGGTTGACAACCGGACTGCTTTCGACCAGGTTGTAAAAAACTCAGAATCAGCGATCAGGGCAATTGCTCTGCCTGTTGATTATAAAATGGAATTTACCGGCGAGGAACTCAAAAGAAAGGAATCGCTGTCGAATCTTACATTTGCCCTCATTCTTTCCCTTGTACTGGTCTTTATGGTGCTCGCCGCCCAGTTTGAATCGATTATCCAGCCTTTTACGATAATGCTTACTATTCCCCTTGCAGGTGTAGGAACAGTACTGACATTCCTTATGCTCGGGAAGAGCCTTAACATGATGGCGTACATAGGGATAATCATGCTGGGGGGCATAGCGGTGAACAATGCAATTATCCTGATCGACAGGATCAACCAGTTGCGCGAAAAGGGATTGGAAAAGAAGGATGCCATCGTGCTGGCAGGTACCCAGCGAATCAGGCCGATACTTATGACGAGCCTTACGACTATCCTTGCCCTGGTTCCACTTACAATCGGGATAGGCGAAAGTGCCTCGCTCAGGTCACCTATGGCACTGGCTGTCATTGGTGGTCTTGTTTCGTCAACCGCTCTTACACTGATTGTGGTACCATGCGTGTATTGGGTTTTTGACAGTGCTGCCGAACTGGTAAAAGGAAAAAAGAAGTTTAAATGATTGCTCCGGGAGTCGCATAAATAACCTGTATGAATTTTATCTTAAAACGAAGGGTCCTTATATCGATGCTCTTTCTCGGGCTTTCGATGCTCGGGTATGTATCGTATAAAAGGCTTTCAGTGGAGCTCTTCCCTAATGTTCAGCTTCCTACCCTTATAGTTCAGGTTGCCACACCTCTTGAGCTCGATCCTTCATATATTGAATCCCAGGCAATCATACCGATCGAGGGTTCAATCGGCACCCTTGAAGGAATTGAAAAAATCGAATCAAATATAAATTCGAGGTATGGGACCATAAGGATATCCTATAATCAGAATGCCGACCTTAAGTATGCAAACCTTAAGCTGCAGGAAAGGATCGATATCGTCAAAGCCACCATCCCATCCGAATTCATTATAAATGTCATCAAGATTGATCTTGAGCAGCTCACGAACCAGTTTATGGAACTGCAGGTCAGGGGCGAAGGCGGCGTCGACAGGATAAGGAATATAACTGAAAGGGAGATAAAACCTGAATTTGAGAATATTGATGGAATTGCAGGAGTACAGATCTATGGCGGACAGGAGAACTCGATTGAGGTACGGCTTAACGAAAAAGCTTGCAAGTCATTCGGTATCTCAATGAGGCAGGTCAGGGATCTTCTGAACAACAATGGAAGGAACAAGACTTTTGCCGGCAAGGTGGTGGATGGCCAGAACGAGCTGTTTGTGAATGTGTCGTCCGAATATACCGATGTAAAGGATATTGGTAACATTATCGTAAGAAAAGAGGGACCTGTATTGCTTAAGGATATCTCCGAGATCTTTTTCGGAGTAAAGGAACAGAGCTCCTACAGCAGGATTAACGGGCTGGATGCAGTGACCATGACTCTTGTCAATGATAACCAGGCCAACCTGATCAGCCTTTCACACGATGCTGTCAGCCAGGTAAAAGACATGAACAGGAAGCTCGCTCCCGAAGGTGTTGAGATCGTAGTTCAGAACAATGGCGCCGAGGTTATGGAAAAGAATATAAACCAGATCATCAACCTGGCAATAACCGGAGGTTTGCTTGCAGTTCTGATACTGTGGTTCTTCCTGAGGAATATCAGGCTTGTGACGATAATTGCGCTATCAATTCCGATCTCAGTTTATTCTGCCTTCAATTTTTTCTACGCCGCCGGTATTACAATTAACAGCCTCACACTTGTCGGAATAGCTCTCGCGATAGGGATGCTTGTGGATAACTCGGTTGTGGTACTTGAGAATATTTACCGGCTTGCAGGCCAGGGTAAAAATGCTGAGACAGCTGTTAAACAGGGAACCACTGAAGTGTGGCGGTCGATATTTGCATCAACACTTACGACACTGATTGTGTTTGTCCCGTTCGTCTTTTCAGGTAACTTTTTAATTAACATTATCGGTAAGAACATAGGAGTTTCGATCGTCTCGACCCTGCTCATTTCCCTTGCAGTGGCCCTGCTTTTCATCCCGATGGCTACCAATTACCTTCTCTCTGAATCAAGATACAATCACTCAGCTGTATTCCAGAGATTATCAATTCACGACAGGCTTATCCAGGCTTACTACCTCGTCCTGAAAGCAAGCATGAGGAAACCTGCGGCAACTATTATCGGAACTCTTGTTGTTTTCTTTGCATCTCTTCTTATTAGTCTCACGCTCAGCATCAGTTCAACACAGGCAGTCCAGACGAGTAGTTTCAGGCTTACTGTCACCATGCCCGGAGGATCAACCCTGGAGAAGACGGATGCAGTTGTGGCGGAAGTTGAATCGCGGCTCTCGTCAATACCTGAAAAAGAGGATATCATAAGCCGTATTGAGGAAGAAAGGGCAACTGTAACGGTAAACCTTGGCAAAGAGTGGGATAAAAAAAGTAAAAGGAATCTGGCTGAGATCAAGAATGACATTGCTCAAAAGACAAAGAGCATTTCATCTGCTGAAGTAAGCATGGATGAGTTGTCGGCAAGCGGTGGATTTACCGGGGGCGGGGAAGGCGGTGATTTCGGCAGTTCGGAGATGGACTTCATGAACCTGCTGGGTATCGGGTCGCAGAGGGAAAGTGTAATAATAAAAGGAGAGAATTTTACCCGGATGAAGGATCTTGCCGATGACATAAAGGCTTACATTGGCAGGCTTACATCGATCAACAATGTGAATATAAATGTGCAGGAAAACCGGCCTGAGGTTGATCTCTTCTTTGATATGGATTACATGGGCAGGAATAACATAACTCTTGCGAGCCTTGCCGGATCGCTTGCGACTTTCGGTCGCGAATATTCTTCGGGAGCCACGTTCAGGCAGGGGACAGAGAATTATGATATAATGCTTAAATATGCAGGAGAAGAAGAACTGCCGGAAAACCGCGACAAGACCATTGACGACCTCAAATGCCTTGAAGTAGCAGGAACAAATGGGGGCATAATGGAAATGCAGGAGCTTTCGGATATAATTTTCTCGTCGGGCACCGGCACCATTCACAG
>JBAVOD010000538.1:0-3437 GCA_049691735.1 Bacteroidales bacterium | reverse complement strand
GATGAATAGGGTATTTCCTTCTGGTAATACAGGAATATTTTTTCCCTTATTATCTCCGAAGCAAAAAATCTTTCATACTTATCAGTGAGCTGATCCTTCGGAAAATACTCGGGACCTTCGGGCAACTTGCTTATTATTCCCCTGAGAAGAACATTAAGGTTAAAGCCGGTGATCGCCGACACCGGTATCACCGGTGATCCCGGGAATTTTTCCTCCCACCACCTTACTTTCACTTCCAGTTCTTCCTGATTTGAAAGATCGACCTTATTTATTGCAACAATCACAGGGACCCCCGATTCCTTTATCTTATCAATGTACTCATTTTCACCCGACAGTTTTTCGGTAACGTCCGTAACATAAAGGATAACATCCGCATCGGAAAGGGCCAAGTTGACATAGCCCATCATGACCTCCTGCAACTTGTATTTCGGTTTCAGGATCCCCGGAGTATCAGAATAAACGATCTGGAAATCCTCACCATTGACTATCCCCATTACCCGCTGACGTGTCGTCTGTACCTTCGGGGTTATTATAGAGAGCTTCTCGCCAACCAGCGAATTCATTATGGACGATTTGCCGACGTTCGGATACCCCAGTATGTTTACAAAGCCTGACCTGTGACTCATTTTAAATATTAATACAAACCTCTTCTAAGCATGTTTACTTCCTTTTCGGTAAGGAACCTCCATTTTCCCCTTGAAAGGCTTTTTTTTGTGAGCCCCGCAAAATAAACCCTGTCAAGCTTCTTTACCTTGTATCCCAGTTTTTCAAACATCCTCCGTATCACCCTGTTCTGCCCCGAATGCAATTCGATGCCCAATTGTGTCCTGTCGTCCGGGTCGGCATATGAGACCTCATCCAGCACTATTTTTTCCCCGTCAAGATCAATGCCTTCGACCAGACTTTCAAGATCCTTTTTTGTGACCGGCTTGTCGAGAAAAACATGATATATCTTTTTCTTTTCGTACCGTGGATGCGTTAGTTTTTTTGTCAGCTCTCCGTCGTTTGTAAGGAGAAGAACTCCCGTGGTTGCCTTGTCCAGTCGTCCGACCGGATAGACTCTCTGTATAACAGCGTCGCCAAGCAGGTCCATAACGGTCTGATCGGCATGAGGATCCTCCACTGTTGTCACATACCCTTTTGGCTTATTCATCAGAATATAAACCTTTTTTTCTGACATGAGCTTTTTGTTCTTATACCTCACGTCGTCTGTAATCAGAACTTTTGTCCCGAGGTCAGTGACACTCCTGCCGTTGACAGTGATAAGACCGCTCTTTATGAACTCGTCCGCCTCTCTTCGAGAAGAAAGGCCACTGCCGGCAATGAACCTGTTCAGCCGTATTAACCGGTCTTTACCTGCAGGTTGTTTTGCCACCTTATTTTTGGTCCTGCTTTCATTTGAGTCCGGCTTGCCTCTCCTGTTCTGCATATTTCCTGATTATCAGGCTGCAAATGTACAATTATTTGACAATATTATGATTTCATCTTTTTTTCGCAACTTTGTGGCACAGAATTCAGGTCCAAATGCCATTAATCAAATCCATTTCGGGTATAAGAGGTACCATCGGGGGAAAACCGGGAGAAAACCTGTCCCCCGTTGATATAGTAAAATTTGCTGCCGCCTACGGAACATGGCTTTCAGTGAAAGCTGGCAGGGGCGGCCTTAATATCGTTATCGGACGTGATGCAAGAAGATCGGGACTGATGGTCAGCGATCTTGTGATAAACACACTCAGGAGTCTTGGGATCAGTGTTACAAACATCGGGCTTGCAACCACTCCAACAGTGGAGCTTGCCGTTACGGGATTGATAGCTGACGGAGGGATCATAATTACCGCAAGCCATAACCCGGCTGATTGGAATGCCCTGAAGCTGCTTAATGGCAAAGGTGAATTCCTGTCAGCGGCTGATGGCGGGGAAGTACTCAATATTGCTTCTTCGGAGGATTTCGTTTTTGCAGGAGTTGACGGTTTGGGAAACATTGTAAATGATAACTCCTGGGGGAATTATCACATAGAAAAGGTGCTTGGTCTGGAACTAGTTGACAGAGGTGCAATCGCGTCTGCGGATTTTAAGGTTGCTATTGATTGCGTAAATTCGGTGGGCGGGCTTATAGTGCCTGAACTGCTGAGATCGCTTGGAGTCCGGAAAATAACCGGGATAAACACCGTTCCCGACGGTTATTTTGCACATAATCCCGAACCGCTGCCTCAGAACCTGACGGCAATTTCTGAACTTGTAACCTGGGAGAAGGCCGATGTCGGGTTTGCAGTCGATCCTGATGTTGATCGCCTTGCTATAATTTGTGAGGACGGCTCGATGTTCGGCGAGGAATACACCCTGGTGGCAGTATCAGATTATGTTTTAAAACATACTCCGGGAAGCACGGTGTCAAATCTGTCATCCACACGGGCATTGAGGGATGTGACTGAGAAATATGGCTGCAGGTACTTTACTGCAGCAGTAGGTGAAGTGAATGTAGTTGAGGAGATGAAGATGAGGGACGCTGTCATAGGCGGAGAAGGTAACGGCGGAGTAATTTATCCGGCCTTCCATTACGGGCGTGATGCCCTGGCAGGGATCGCCCTTTTCCTTACGCATCTTGCAAAAAGCAGGATGAAATGTTCTGAACTCAGAAGGCTCTACCCCGACTATTTTATTTCAAAGAGAAAACTGAACCTGAAAGAGGGTGCCGGTTTCGCTGACATCACGAGCCGGATAAAGAGCAATTTCAAAGAATATGAAATTGATGAGCGGGACGGATTGAGGATCGAATATAATGACGGCTGGATTCAGATCCGTAAATCAAATACCGAGCCCGTAATAAGGATCTATAGTGAAGCCAGGACAATCTCAGACGCTGAAAATCTGGCAGATACAGTAATTGATCTGATTAACAATATCTGACTCCATTCTTTTTTTCAGTTTTGCCGGAATAAATCCTGAAGGATGAGTGTCTTTAACTCGTATGACACATTTAGCCTGAAACATTAAAAATTGTTAATTTCTCAGAGAATTATGAGACAAAACAATACTTTTGTAGCCGTTATTTTGGAAATCGTAAATAATAATTAGCACAATATCAATGAAAAGGATTATCATCATCTCAAGCGGAGTCGTAGCTGTTGCACTAATTGCGTTGATTCTCATGGTCAGGGCAGCTAAGAAAAGAGATATCTCGAATCTATATTCAGAAGCAAAAAAAGGCCTGTTTGAAATCGTCGTATCAACAACGGGGGAGCTGCAGGCTGAAAGATCGACCGATATTACAGGTCCCGATTTTCGGCAAAGCAGGCAGATCAGGGCAGCCGATATCAAGATTACCGACCTGGTCCCTGAAGGCACCACAGTAAAAGCCGGTGATTACATTGCAACCCTCGACCGGACCAACTTCGACAATACTCTCAAGGACGAGCTTGAAAGGCTTACAACATATG
>JBAVOD010000537.1:0-3205 GCA_049691735.1 Bacteroidales bacterium | reverse complement strand
GAATAGTGTCATACAGGTACAGGACCACAGGAGGCGCCAGAGAGATAAGAAATACCTGAAAACTGACAAAGAAGTTAATTTTTACAAACCCGACGTACCTCAGATAGAATTCGGCTGCTATTGCACTGATCAACAGAATTAAAAATCCCTCGAGGTAAGGTGGTAATAATTTATTTTTGTCAGGGTCAGAGTCATTCACCCCGTAAACCCATGGAAGGAACGTTCGCACCAGGATCATTGTAAGAAAAATTATTCCTCCAAATCCGGCATCAAACACCCTTGTATTGTTCATATCAAGGTTTTGAAGCGGAAATGGCTGGAAAAAAAGCATAAAAAGGAACTCCCCGAAGCTGATGCTTAAAAACAGCCCCAGTTCCCCCTTTAATTTCTGAATCAACTTGTCTAGCCTGCTATTCACGCCTGAGTGTATGACTTTTACATAATAATAACTGAAGTGTAAAAAAGTTCATTTGAACAAAAACTTTCTCAACAGGAAAAGACATGTAGCATCCCCGTCACGAATTATATCAGTTATGAGCTTATCAATGACATATTTGCGGTAGTGCACGTAGATTTTAATCTCACCTTTATGCATTCTTAACCTAATTTAATTGTTATCTCAGCCCTTATGATGTTTTATACATGACTGGAATACATTAATTGTCTGTAACTGTCAGGAATTCCAGAGTGAAAGTTCAATATATAGTGACATCTTATTTTAAGGGCCGGCATCAGGAAATTGGGTTAATTATATGAGCGGAAGATGACGGCCTTTTTTCATTGATGTAAATAAGGCATCCGTTGGTATCAGGCCTGGCTGTTGATTCTGACTGCTACGGCGGAGCAAGGTAGGGGATTTAGGGGTGAACCCGGGGGAAGCGCTTTTAATGCAGTACCTGTCGACGATATATCGTGTCGCTTCATTCTTCGAAATCAGGTACGGCAGGGGATCTCCCTGCCGCCCTGTTACTTATATGAATCCATATGAACGTTTTTAACTGACCTTCCCGAAGGATCTGGCATGTTTTTGAATGAAGGATCCCAGGCCAGAGCCTCAGCAGTACTGCATGCGACCGATGGAACCGAAGGGACGCATAATGCAGCGGAATCAGACGGGAAGTGTTCCGAGAAGATGGCCCTGTAGAAATACTCTTCCTTTGACATCGGGGGGTTGATCGGGAACCTGTATTTTGCTGTTGAGAGTTGTTCATCGGAGACTTCCCGTGAGGTCAGATTTCTGAGAGTATCGATCCAGTTATAGCCGACTCCGTCGGAGAACTGTTCTTTCTGTCTCCATGCAACACTTGCGGGAAGATAATCTTCAAATGCTTTTCTGAGTACCCATTTTTCGATCCTTTCTCCAGTGATCATTTTATCTTTTGGATTCAGGCGCATCGCCACATCCATGAACTCCTTGTCGAGGAAAGGTACCCGGCCCTCAACACCCCAGGCGGCAAGTGATTTATTTGCCCTGAGGCAGTCGTACAGGTGCAGCTTTCCGATTTTTCTGACAGTTTCTTCATGAAATGCTTTCGGATCGGGGGCTTTATGGAAATAGAGGTAACCGCCAAAGATCTCATCGGCACCTTCGCCTGACAATACCATCTTCACACCCATCGATTTTATGACCCTGGCCATCAGATACATAGGAGTTGAGGCTCTTACTGTTGTGACATCGTACGTTTCGATATGATATATCACATCACGGATCGCATCAAGTCCTTCTTCAACAGTGAAGTTGATCTCATGATGAACAGTACCGATATGCTCTGCAACTTTTCTTGCCGCTACCAGGTCGGGCGAACTGGTAAGGCCAATGGCAAACGAATGGAGCTGCGGCCACCAGGCTTCAGTCTTATCGCCTGATTCAATTCTTCTCGGAGCAAATTTTTTAGCCACTGCTGAAACGATCGAAGAGTCAAGGCCGCCCGACAGTAGAACTCCGTAAGGTACGTCCGACATAAGCTGCCTGTGGACCGAGGCTTCAAGTGCCTCACGAAGATCACTAATTGATGTTGTATTGTTTTCGACTGCCTCATATTGAGCCCAGTCGCGCGAATACCACTTTTTCATAACGCCGTCCCTGCTGTAGAGATAGTGACCCGGCAGGAATTCCTCGATCTTGTTGCATACTCCTTCGAGGGCTTTCAGCTCGGATGCTACATAGAAGTTGCCTGACTGATCCCATCCCATGTAAAGAGGTACTATGCCAATGTGATCACGTGCAATGAGATAGCAGTCGTTCTCCCTGTCATAGAGTGCAAAGGCAAATATCCCGTTCAATTCTTCAAGAAAAGCAGGTCCCTTTTCCCTGTAAAGCGGAAGGATGACCTCGCAGTCGGAATGAGTCAGAAATTCGTATGTCTTTTCATACTTGCTCCTTATGGCCTGGTGATTGTAAATTTCGCCGTTGACTGCAAGTATCAGGTTGCCGTCCCTGCTGTAAAGAGGCTGGCGTCCCGACTGCGGATCAACGATCGAAAGCCGTTCATGTGCAAGTATGGCTTTTTCACAATCGAATATCCCTGACCAGTCAGGCCCGCGGTGTCTCACCTTTTTTGACATTTTCAAAACTGTTGTCCTCAGTTCCGTATGGTTCACCTTCAGGTCAAATACTCCTATTATTCCGCACATAGTTTTTTCCGATCAAAATTCACAATTGAAACAGGCTTCCAAGATAGTTATTTATTTAATTTAAAAATATGAATTGAAGCAAAAGACGTAAAAAACTATGATTATTAAAATAAAAGGCCTATTTTAATTAATTAATGTTATAAAAAGAACGCAATATGCATAAAATATTAACGAAGCTAACTGTTGGGACGAATCAGTGAAATAATCGGGGATGAAGAGTCAATTTATTTTTTTGCCTCAGATTGCGCAAAATATTTGTGAGGCGGGGGAGAAGAAATATGATGGAGCATTTTAAATTTTTTGGGCGATCATCTGGCTCAAACCTGTTTCGAATTCTTTCCGGGATATATCAGCAAAACCTGCAGTCTTTAACATTTCGTTGACTTCGTGCTCAGTGAAGCAATCGCCGCCCTCGGTCCCTACAAGCATATTTATCGCAAAAATGGCTCCGGCAACCGGTTGTGTCCTGTCATCGTTCATTATCCAATCCTGAATTATGATTTTACCCCTTTTGTTTAAAGCGTAAAAACATTTTTTTATTAAATTTTGATTTATCTCCAACGGATTGCTG
>JBAVOD010000536.1:0-1781 GCA_049691735.1 Bacteroidales bacterium | reverse complement strand
GGTTTAACGCTCTTGTATGCGGCACCGACCCCAGGGAATTCTGGAATAAGACAGAAATATCGCAAATGACCTCTCCGTCAGTGCTTCCTGCTCCTCCCCATTTGGGGAGGCCGGGGAGGGGCACACATGCAAATTATTTAAAGCAACAATTCTATTCTTCCTTTCCTGACAATATATTTGCCAGACGTTCACGTTTGTCGTAATTTTTAAAATTAAAGGATTCGGCCAGTGCTATTAATTCGTCATTTGATAAATCCTTAAATAAATTACAATATTCAGGAACCAGTGCCTGCGCAATAAGAATATGCCTCACCAATAAGGCTATCTGCCTTTTTTGTCCGGCCGGATATGGATTGTATCCGGGAACTTCTTTTTCAAATAACTCTTCAATGGGCGATAACACCTGTCTGATATTTTCATCAGTCGAACCCCAGGAATCGGCACCGAGCCGATTTTTCTTTTTCAGAAATTCTCCCACCAGCTTCATATACGGAGTATTTTTACCCTGTGAAACAATCGCCTGAAGTCCAAGATCCTTATATAACCAAATGCACCAGCTCACGTCATACTTTTTATAGTATGCCAGTTGATCCTTCAGTACCTGATATCTCATTTCATCTTTTTCCGGAATGCCGGTATAAACGGGCCCGAATTCGCCTACCCATATAGGTACATTATTCCGGAGCATAAATTCACTTCTTTTAAGAAAGTCACTCTCGAGGGTATCTTTGTCTACATATCTTCCCCTGGAGATGCCGGGATAATCTCCGCCATCAATAAAACCGGGGTCGGCATAATCATGGTTTGTATAGACAACATTGTCCCAAATCTCAGTGAAAATATCAAATTCAGTGGAATAACTATTCCCTTCGATGAACATGATGTGGTTCGGATCAACCTTACGCACAGCTTCATATAACCGTTTGAAATATGGAAAAACCTTTTCCCTGCTGGGATCGGCAGGTTCGTTGATCAGATCATACCCAGCCACCCACGATTGATCTTTATAATGTTCGGCAATGGCTTCCCAGAGGTGCACCACCCGATCCTGAAAATCTTTTTGAACCCAGAAAAATGCCACGTGTGTAGGATTGTCGCTGTGCCAGTGCTGATTTTGGGCACCCGGTAAGGCATGAAGATCAATGATGGTATAGATCTGGTTTTTTGCACAAAGTTCAATAACCTTGTCAAGGTATTCAAAACCCTCCTGCTTAATTACTCCCGGATTCATATCATCTTCAAAGAGGCGGTAGTTAACAGGAATACGGACCAGATTCAATCCGAGACTGTGAATATATTCTGCATCCGGTTCAGTGAAATAATTTTTGTAATACTCGTTAAAGAAAAGATCATATTTCTCTTTCCCCAGAACTTTTAATAGCCCTTCTCTCATCGACTCTTCATTGGCAGGGTAACCAACTATAAAATTTTCAAGATGTAACATACCACCTAATCCGAAGCCTCTTAAACAGACAGTATCACCCTTCTGGTTTACTATTTTATTGCCCGATACTTTTAATAAATTCTCATTCAATGAGGTTTCACTTATATTCTTTTTTTGTTCCTGATTTGAGCAACTGAATATTAGTGTCAGAATTACTATGCCTGTCAGGAAAAGGATACTTTTTCTTTCCATAATCTTAGTATTTAGTTATTGTGGGATTTAATTTGTTTAAAGATTCATTCCTTGTATAACAATTGTCTCACCTTTAGCAGGGCTGTAATTCGCAGTTTTACCGTCAGCCCTTACCACACATGGATTCCCAAGCTGGGACTTAATC
>JBAVOD010000535.1:0-3022 GCA_049691735.1 Bacteroidales bacterium | reverse complement strand
TCTCACGGAACAATACCCTTCATGGAGAGCTGGATACGATTCCTTTCGATGTCGACTGCCAGCACTTTTACCATTATGTGCTGGTGCAGTTTTACTATTTTGGACGGGTCGCTGATGTAGCTATTGCTCATATTTGAGATATGCACCAGGCCGTCCTGCTTGATGCCGATATCGACAAACGCACCGAATTTGGTGATGTTAGTCACAATTCCCGGAACAACCATTCCCGGCGTAAGATCATCCATGCTGTGAATATCAGCAAACCGGAACTCAATTATCTTTTCCCTGGGATCGCGTCCGGGCTTTGCAAGTTCCTGGATTATATCCTTTAAAGTCGGCAACCCTATCGAGGAGGTTATATACCGTTCAAGCTTTATTTCTTTTCTTTTGGTCTCATTCACAATTAGTTCCCTGACACTGCACCTGATATCTGCCGCCATTTTTTCGACAACATGGTAGCTTTCGGGATGGACCGCGCTGGAATCAAGTGGGTTTTCAGCATTCCTTATCCGCAGGAATCCGGCACTCTGCTCAAAGGCCTTTGCCCCCATCCTCTTTACCTTCAGCAGATTGCCACGGGATGTGAATGGACCGTTTTCAGCGCGGTGGTCAACAATGTTCTGTGCAAGTTGCGGACCGAGCCCCGATACATACGTAAGCAAATGCTTGCTTGCGGTATTAAGTTCAACGCCGACAGCATTCACACAACTTACAACAACATCATCGAGGCTGTTCTGGAGCATCTGCTGATCCACATCATGCTGATACTGACCCACCCCTATCGATTTCGGATCGATCTTAACAAGCTCGGCAAGCGGATCCATCAGTCTTCTGCCAATTGAAACGGCTCCCCTTACGGTTACATCATAATCGGGAAATTCATCACGAGCTGTTTTTGATGCTGAGTAAACCGATGCCCCGGCTTCGCTTACGACGAATACCTGTACCTCACTGTCGAACTTTATCCATTTAATGAAGTCCTCGGTTTCACGGCTTGCAGTGCCATTTCCTATTGCTATTGCTTCAATTTTATATGCATTTACAAGCGACAGCATCTTCTTTACAGACATTGCCGTCTGATTCTGAGGAGGGTGAGGATATATAGTCTCGTTGTGGAGAAGGTTTCCCTGCCGGTCGAGACAAACAACCTTACAACCTGTCCGGAAACCAGGGTCTATGGCAAGGACATTTTTTTCTCCCAGTGGTGAGCCCAGAAGGAGCTGGCGGAGGTTACCGGCAAAAACAGCTATAGCTTCTTCGTCAGCTTTTTCCTTTGAAGAATTCCTGAATTCAGTTTCCATGGAGGGGGAGAGAAGCCGTTTCCAGCTATCGGCCACAGTATCTTTCACCAGGCCGGATGACCTGTTCCTCCCTTTAACAAAAAGTGATTCCAGTAAGCTTATAGCCTTATCCCCGTCAGGCTCGACATAAAGGCGTAAAAACCCTTCTTCCTCACCTCTTCTCATGGCAAGCAGCCTGTGTGACGGGCATTTTTTCAGAAGCTCAGCCCATTCAAAATAATCACTGTATTTAATCCCTTCGGTTTCCTTCCCTTTGACAACTTTGGACGATATAGCCGCTTCCCTTTCATAAAGCTTCCTGAGCTGTTTCCTTGCATTTTCATCTTCACTGATCCATTCTGCAATTATGTCGCAGGCTCCGGATATAGCCTCATCAGCATCAGCCACCTTTTCATTCAGAAATTCAGGTGCCCTGCTATCCGGGTCCTGTTCATCCTGGGCAAAAATTATTGCAGCCAGTGGCTCGAGTCCTTTTTCCCTGGCAATTGTTGCGCGGGTACGCCGTTTGGGCTTGTATGGCAGGTAGATATCTTCCAGATCAGCCATTGTGAGGGCCGCTTCAAGCTTTCCGAGAAGCTCCGGTGTCATCTTATCCTGCCCGGTAATGGAATTGACTATGCTTTCGCGCCTGACATCAAGGTCGCGCAGCCGTGCATATTCATCCTTGATATGCATAAGGACCACCTCATCGAGGCTGCCGGTCATTTCTTTCCGGTACCTGCTTATGAAGGGTATCGTTGCGCCATCATCCATCAGCCTGATGGTATTCTCGACCTGCCATTCATGCAGGCCAAGCTTTCCGGCAATAAGCTCAATGTTCTTGTTTGCGCCCATTTTATATAAAACTGATATCTGAAGAATCTTTATCCCGGGATCCTTAATTTACTCAACATATAATACCAGACCTTTAAGGTACTCACTTTCAGGATGATAAATATTCACAGGGTGATCAGGTGGCTGGCTCATCTGATGCAATATCCTGACCTTTCGGCCGGTATTTGCAGCCGCTGCAAATACTGACTTTCTGAAATTTTCCTTTGTCACTACCTGCGAACAGGAAAAGGTGAAGATGATCCCGCCCGGTCTGATCTGCTCAATAGCTTTAATATTCAGTCTTTTGTAACCCTGGAGGGCATTTTCCAGCACATTGTTATGCTTTGCAAATGCGGGCGGATCGAGAACGATCAGATCATAAATACCTTTTATATCATCCATAAACCTGAATGCATCGGTCTGGAATGATCTGTGCCTCATGTCATTCACATAATTAAGCCTGATATTTTCGTCAGCAAGTTCAATGGCTGATGCTGAGCTGTCGACTGTATGAACGAGGGCAGCATCTTTCATGGCATACACTGAAAATCCGCCGGTATATCCGAACATGTTGAGCATATCTCTACCTTTGGAGTACTCACCCAGAAGCTTCCGGTTATCCCTCTGATCGATGAAAAACCCTGTCTTCTGGCCTCCTTCCAGATCAACCCTGAACTTATAACCGTTCTCATTTACAGTTACCTGTGCAGAATTGCCGTACAGAAATTCATTTGTAGCTTTTACCCCCGACATGTAGGGTATCGTTGCCTCACTCTTGTCGTAGACAGCAGTGATCCTGTCGCCCATCAGCTCTATAAGCAACCGGGATATCTCCTCCCTGATCCTGTACATGCCCACTGAATGCATTTGCATTACAATGACCCCGTTATAGAAATCAATAATAAGCC
>JBAVOD010000534.1:0-4815 GCA_049691735.1 Bacteroidales bacterium | reverse complement strand
GCTGACACAACCCGATTCCATAAAGCTTTCGTTTAGTGTTACCCAGCCTATTTGCACCGATATGCCAGACGGACAGATCCTTCTGACAGTCACAGGAGGAACTGAATCAGGTTACACTTACCTGTGGTCGGACAATTCAACATCGAAAGATATTACAACTGCTGTCAGCGGACTTTATAGTGTGACAGTCACTGACCAGAACGCTTGCGCGCAGAGGGGTTCAGTTACGATAACCCCGCAAAACGAAGTGTGCCTTGACATTCCGAATGCGATTTCGCCAAACGGTGACCTGGTAAATGATGTGTGGAATATCGGATTTGCTGACCTGTATCCTGAGATCGAAGTGAAGATATATAACAGGTGGGGAGAGCTTGTATGGAAATCTGAAAAGGGGTACCCGCAGCCCTGGGACGGAAGAAGCAATGGCAATGTTCTGCCGATTGACTCCTATCATTATACAATTGATCTGCATAACGGAACCAGAATTATGATAGGCACTATTACTATTGTCAGGTAAACCATGAAATTGAAAAGAGCAGCATTCATATTAGTCCTTATGTTTTTCGGCGCGGTTGCATCAGCGCAGCAACTGCCGCTCTACAGCCAGTACCTTTACAATAAGTACCTGATCAACCCTGCTGTGGCAGGAAGCAATGGATATTCGAGCTTCAATCTTACCGCCAGGGAGCAATGGGTTGGATATAATGGTGCACCAAGGACTTTTTCATTCAGCGGGGAAACAAGGATTCTGAAAAGGGGATATTTATTAAAACAGACCAGTCGTTCCAGGAATGTATACCGGCCAAAAACTGACGGAAGGGTAGGATTAGGGGGTTATGTCTTCAGCGACAGGAATGGACTGGTGCAGAGGACAGGATTTCAGGTCTCGTATGCCTATCATATGTGGGTTGAAAACAATACCCAGCTATCGATGGGCCTGGCTTTTACAGGTTACCATTTCAGGATAAACGAGAAGGAAATAAACTTTGAGGATCCAAATGAACCCTGGCTGAACAATGAGCTGAGAAGAGGAATTTTTGTGCCTGATGCAAGCTTCGGGATCTATATACTGAACCCGAAATATAATGCAGGATTTTCAACCGAGCAGCTTTTTGGCGCCACGTTGAAGCTGGGATCTTCGGGATATGAAAATTTCAGTATGGACAGGCACTATTACCTTTTTGGTACCTATAATTTCGCGGCAGGGAGCAAATCGGAACTTCAACCATCAGTGCTTCTCAGAATGTCTGAACAAATAAAACCACTTGCCGATATCGGACTTACGTACAGCTATGGTCAGAAATTCTGGGCAGGATTATCTTACAGAACAAGCAAAGCTATAATTGCAAATTTCGGCATAAGCTATACAAACATTTTTGTAGGTTATGCCTTTGACTTCACGTTACAGGAGATACAGAGAGTCACTTACGGGACACATGAGCTTACAGTTGCAGTCAGGTTCGGTGACAGTGCAAGAAAATACAGGTGGCTTGACAGGTATTAATCAGCAGGCTTCCGGAGAATGTATACAAGAGAACTTGATCGTGAACGCCGGAATGCAGATGCGAAAGTAAACCGGATACCAAGCAAAAGCCCCGTGATTAATGGCAGGGACGGGCATTTGTTCTTTTCACTCAGCATAGAGATATAAAATCCATCGGGCAAAAGCCTTTTTGTTGTTATAATCTTAAATCCGCTTTTTCTCCGGAAGAGTTCCATAGTTTCAGGATCAAAGTGCCAGAGGTGCCTGGGGACGTCCCAGGCTGCCCAGAACCTGCCATAATAGCGGGCATCTGAGGAACTTTTATTTGGCAGAGCCGCAAGGCAGATTCCGCCGGGCTTAAGAAGCCGCTCGATCTCACCGATATACCTGAACGGATCCTGAAAATGCTCCAGCACATGCCACAGAGTAATGCAGTCGAAGCTGGCTGCAGCAAGTGATCCGGTCGCATCAGGCTCATAAATGTTTATTTTGAAATGTGATGCGGCAAAATCACGCGCTTTTCTGTTCGGCTCTATCCCCTCAACATCCCATCCGGCCTTTTTCATTGCACCTGCGAAATAACCTGTGCCGCAACCGATATCAAGTAATTTTCCCCGCCGGAGGCCGGTTGCCTTTTCTACAGTATGCCTTTTCCTTCCAAGCATAAACCCCCTGACAAAGAAATAGACACGGTTGAGCAGACCGCCTGCTTTATCATCGTGCGAAGCATATTCCTGCGATTCGTAGTATTTACCGATCTCTTCTTCATCAGGATGGTCCTGGGTAAAAACAAATCCGCAGGATTGGCACCTGAAAAGGCTGAAGACTTCATGTGTAACAAGGTAATCAGTGCATTCCAGGTAAAAAGCGATCTTATCGGAGGAACAAAGGGGACATGAATTATAATGTACCATTTTCAGCTTTAGGTTTCCTCATGAATTGTGCAGCAATGTATCCGGCAATCAGGACAAAGAAGAGAACCGAGCTTGCAAGAGATACCTTGTTCCCGACTATATATGACCTGGGTCTGAAGACAAACTTTATTTCATGGGTGCCCCCCGGAACAATCATCGCCCGGAGAACATAATCGGCCCTGAAATATTTGCTTTCCTTTCCGTCAATATAGCATTTCCATCCCGCAGGATAATAAATTTCGGAGAAGATTGCCAGCCTGTCGCCACCGGCCTTGTACCTGTACGTCAGCTCGTTTGGCTCATATTTTATCAGATGGATCGTATCGCCCTGTGCAAGCGGATATGCCGGGGCAGTGACCTGATCGCTGTACTTTTTATCAATGACCGCCTCCTTCGACAGGTCGATTTTATTCACCTCGGCGAGTTCGGTGTTGGCATTATCGGCAAAAACAGGCTTTTCGACGAACCACACGTTCCCCAGGGCATAAGTATTTACAAGAGGCGGGGCATCGGGGTTATAAATTACGTATTTGGCATCAAGCATATTTAATACCGGCGTGTTCCTGAATACAGGATTAAAATCTTCAATCGACTTTGCACCCTTTTCGGCAGCGGCAAAGCGGTAAAGGTCCGGTATGATCGCGGAATCTATCAATTCCTGGTATCTCTCCAGCTTTGCGCCATGGTAGCCGCCTATCGATTTAAAGAAATAGGAAGTTGGTGAGTTATCATTGAATGTTGAAACAGAAAGGTTAAGCACCCTGTAATCAGTAGTGTCTTTCAGGATCGCCTCATCAGCCACTGAAGGGGTGAACGTTTTCCTGAAAACAGATTGTGATTCGAATTTGCCGGCATTAAGATACCTCTTGTCGACGGTCCACAGATCCACAAGAATCAGGAATGCAAGCAGTGCAATTGAATATTCTTTGCGCAGCTTTCCGTAAATGAAACCCAGTATTGCACCGGCTCCGGTCAATATAAATAACAGCGACCTGAAGCCGTCGCTTCTGAGCAGATCTTTCCTGTCGGCTACAAGTGCAGTTTTGAGCCAATCGGGGAACTGACTTTCATTCGGGGTGAGGAATGATCCTGCTATTCCGGGTATAAGCAGGACCAGAAGCGTAATGCCTCCGCTCACGCCAAGTGCTATCTTGAATCCTTTCATTATTTCTTTTCTGTTCAGTTTCCCGTCATAAATATCTTTCAGTGCGAGGAATCCCAGAAGGGGTATGCAGAATTGTGATATCACAAGAATCATTGTCACAGCCCTGAATTTATTATAGCCCGGAAAGTAGTCAATGAACAGGTTGGTAAGAGGCATAAAATTCTTGCCCCAGGCCAGAATGACTGACAGGACCGTGGCAACCAGCAGCCACCATTTTACAGGTCCTTTGACAATCACAAGCCCGAGTATAAAGAGGAAAATAACAATAGCACCCACATAATGAGGCCCGTCTGTTCCGGGCTGACTACCCCAGTATTTCAATACGGAGTTAACATAATTGCCTGCATTGTTTGCCCTCAGGGCCCTGACAGTCCTGGAATCAGGATTAAACGGCTGGCTGGAGCCACCCTTGAAATTGGGGATCAGTAGATTCATTGTCTCACCAACACCGTAGCTCCAGTAAGTGATATAATCCTTGTCAAGTCCCCTGGCAACCTTCTGACCCGGCTGTGTCAGGTCAGACTTTCCCCTTATTGAGTATTTGCCATATTCATAGACTGTATAAAGGTTCCCGAAATTGATGCCAACAGCCAGCACGACAGGAACTATCAGGATTGCTGAAGTTCTTATGAACTTCCGAAGAGCCTTTTGCTTTATTGCGTAAATAAACTCGGTTATTACAAACACAAGAAGGCAAAGGAATGAGTAATAGGTTATCTGCGGATGGTTGGCAATCAACTCAAGAGTAAGCATAAATCCTGCCAGCAAAGCGCCTTTAACTGCATTATGCCTGTATGCATAATAGACCCCCCCTATCATCGGAGCCATATATGCAAAGGCTATTGCCTGGGTGTTATGCCCGGCCGCAAGGATCTGGAACAGGAATGATGAGAATCCGTAAGCGATGGCTCCTGCAAACGAAAGCCATGGACTTAGCCCAAAGAGCAGGAGAAGGAGGTAAAACCCGGCCATTGAAAGAAGCAGCACAGAAACAGGCGTCTGGAAAACCCTCAGGCACGTATCGACATACTTAAACAGGTTTCCGGGATACCTGGTCGAGATCAGGTATGCCGGCATTCCGCTGAAGATTGAATTTGTCCATAGCGGCTCCTTGTGAAATTTGGCCCTGAAATCACGGATCTCCTTCGAGTTGATTGTTGATACTGTCGAATCGTTTGCCTTAAGTACTTTGCCTTCGAGGGCCGGATAGAAATAAGCAAACGAAAGGACAATGAATAAGGCTACTGCAATAA
>JBAVOD010000533.1:0-1515 GCA_049691735.1 Bacteroidales bacterium | reverse complement strand
ATACCAGATAGAAAAACGAGCCGGGACGGTATTCCCATTTCGCCACCAGGTTCGAACGGAATTGATGGACATTAAAATCGGGACTCCTGATGTAATAATCCGGGGTCAAATCCCCGTTCTCGTCAATCCAGTATAGCCCGGCGGTCGAAATTGTGTTGTTGTAAATCCTGAACCTGTCACCGAATTCACGGGCACCCGGATCGGTGACATACTTGAATTCGCTATAGCTTCCCCTCGAAATGAAAGGACTTCCATAATAAAGGATTGAAAATTCAGGCGTAACATTGAGATCGAACCTGAAGGTCAGACCGACAGTTTTCTGATCGAGAGTTCCGAGAATATACCTTTTGGCTGACATATAGTCTGAAGTTCCGACATACTGGAGCTTGTCATGATTATTCATAATATTGGCAGTTATCCCGATCTTCAGGACCTGAAGCGGTCTGACGGAGATCCCCGGTCTGATTGAATAGCTGGCAGCTGAATTATTGCCCCTGCTCTGAAAGGCATATGAGAAATTCAAAACAATCCTTTTTGATTGATCTGTCGACAGATGTCCCGATTCAGCGATAGTGAACGGCAACTTCATTTCCGGCCCGCCCCTGAGAAACCTGGTATCAATTGTTTTTGCCTGATATGTCAGGCTGGTACCGAAATTCCAGTTATTCCCGAACTCTGAATTGAATGCCAGACTGCCTCCCGTCCCAAGGAATGTGCCATTAAAGTTCCATAAGTTGAATTGATCCAGATCGATACTGTAAGCATGGAAAATTGAGACCGGCCTTGTGATCTGGTATTCTATCATGTTATCATTCCTGATTTCATCAGAGTATGTCATGTAACCAAGATCATTCAACTCAAGTCCGGGCGACAGCCAGGTAATGCCAGTGTAATACTTCCAGTGCTCCCTCGACAATCTGCCTATCCTGAACCTGCCGCCGTATCCGTTGAGTTGCGTCCTTGCCGTATCGAATCCGAGATAACCTGCATCCGGACGCTGAAAATATCGTGCCGATGATTCCTGCAGCGCAGTAATCGCTTCGCTGCTGCCATTGACATGACTCCCTATCAGCCTTGCATCAATATAAAACTCTTTGGCGTGCCAATAGTGTAATACATCAAGCCCACCAGTGAGCGCGTTCCCGGCAAGAAAATCCAGAGAGGGGTCTTTTATGAACCTATTGACTGAAGTGATCATACCGCCGAGGAAAGTGTTCCCGTCATTATAACCTTTCTGAATACGCCCGACAGTATAGCTTGTCAGAGGTTCGACCTGCCGGTTGTATATCCTGCCCTCAGGATTGCTTACCTCCGCCTTTTCATTGGCTGTCAGACTCTGGATCACCCCGACTGACAATCCTTTAGAAGTAGTCCCGCTGAACTTGAGTGCACTCAGGATCGTTGTTTTATCAGGCGATTTAATGAAAGTTGTGTCGTCCGGTTGAAGCGTAAGGGAAGGAGCATGCCCGATCCTCCTTGAATAAAACAGGCTTTGGTCATCAAATTTATAATCGA
>JBAVOD010000532.1:0-3145 GCA_049691735.1 Bacteroidales bacterium | reverse complement strand
ATTCGACATCGAATCCCCGTTATGCCAGGAATATGAGCAAGCTTAAGAAAAAAATTATATCAGTTGCTTTAATACTTTTGATTATTCCGGCTATCTTTTTAACAAATTGCAGGAAGACTGAGAACCCTATAAAGTTTGAATCAGGAATTTTTCCTGATTCGGTTTACAACCTCACCGGTATCAACTCAGCATACGATGATTACAATATGGCCTTATTCGAGTTACAAGATATGCTTCCGGCGATTTTTTCAAGCAACAGGGGAAGCAACGGGGGACAGTTCGACCTTGTGCAGGGGTTAATTTTGCTCACTTTCAATCAGACTACAGGAATCTTTAACATCAGTTCGGAAATGGGTACCAATGCGTACCTGGCGAAGCTGATCTCAACAGTCACGACTCCGGGTAATGATTTCGGACCATATTCATTTTTCAGTCCCGCCGACGGGAATGAGTATCTGATCCTTTCCTCATTAAATGCCGCCGGCAATCTCGACTTCTTTTACACAAAGAACCAGCCTGCATTCGGGCAATCCGTGCCGCAGATTGATGGTCCTTACCCGGCAAAGCTGCTTAATTCCGGTTCCGACGAGGCATATATTAGTCTGGACGCCAACCAGGATACAGCTTATTTTTGCTCAAACCAGGAAGGCAATTTTGATATTTACTTTCATGAAATACCTGAGGATATTACAATAGATTCATGGCTTAACGGGGATTATGAACCTTCATCAAAGGCAGGGCCGCTTAATAGTACTGCTGATGACAAATGCCCGTTCGTATACAGGAAAGTGATGGTTTTCGCCTCAAACCGTGATGGAGGCTTCGGTGGCTATGACCTTTATTATTCAGAGTATTCAAATGGCACCTGGGGTGCTCCCATAAATTTCGGTCCGCTGATCAACTCCGCAAGCGATGAATACCGGCCGGTGATTGGCGGGCTTGAGGATTACAGCAATAATTTTCTTATTTTCTCATCGAACAGGCCGGGCGGTGCAGGCGGTTATGATCTGTATTTTACCGGGACAGAGATTGTCAGATAGCCGGTTTTCCGCACACCATGATGACAGAATACCTTAAGAGTAATCAGCGCAGGATAATGACCTGATTAAGATGATCATACGGTTTTACCTGATGACCTGTTTTTTGCGGCTGTCAGGGTGTTCATCAGAAGTCCGATCCTGGTCATCGGACCAACTCCTCCAGGCACCGGGGTGATCCATGAACATTTCGGGGCAACATTCTCAAAATCAACATCACCCGTCAGCTTCCATCCCGATTTGGAGCCGGGAGAAGCTACCCTTGTCGTTCCCACGTCAATTACAACTGCTCCCTCCTTTACCATATCGGCCTTCAGGAACGCAGGCGAACCCAGTGCGGTTACGATTAAGCCGGCCTGCCTTGTGAATGAACTTATATCCCTGGTCCTGCTGTGAATCACGGTAACAGTTGCATCCATGCCCTTTTGCGAAAGAAGTATGCTAAGGGGCCTGCCGACGATGTTGCTGCGTCCAATGATCACGCAGTTCACACCCGTTGTTTCAATCGAATACCTTTTCAGAAGTTCAACGATCCCGAATGGTGTTGCAGGCAGAAAACCCGGGAGACCTATTAGCATCCGGCCCAGGTTGACAGGATGAAAACCGTCGGCATCCTTCTGCGGATCAATCGATTCGATGACCCGGTTCTCTGAAATATGTTTCGGCAAAGGCAACTGAACAATAAACCCGTCAATATCCGGATCAGTGTTAAGCCAGTTGATCTTTTCAAGCAGCACAGCTTCGGGTGTCTCATTTTCAAGCCTGACAAGTGTTGATTTGAAGCCAACTTCAGCACAGTCTTTTACCTTGTTGTTTACATAGGTCTCACTCGATGGATTATGGCCGACAAGAACAGCTGCCAGATGAGGGGCTTTCAGTCCCAGTGCTGACATACCGGCTACATCGTCAGCAATTTCCTTTTTTATTTCAGCAGCCGTTGCCTTTCCGTCGAGGAGCTTATACATCTTATTTATCTTTTGCCTTTCGTCATCATTTTCATCATCCGCCGGGTTTCATCGAACTGTTTCACCAGTTTATTTACTTCCTGGACCGTTGTGCCGCTTCCAAGGGCTATTCTCTTGCGCCTGCTTCCGTTCAGCACAGCCGGGTTTGACCTTTCTTCAGGCGTCATGCTTCTGATGATGGCTTCAATGCCCTTAAAAGCATTATCGTCGATATCAAGGTCCTTTACTGCTTTGCCCACGCCCGGGATCATTGACATGAGATCCTTGATGTTACCCATTTTCTTGATCTGCTCAATCTGTGTAATGAAATCGTCAAAGTTGAACTGATCCTTTGCGATCTTTTTCTGAAGTTTTCGTGCCTCTTCCGTATCAAACTGTTCCTGGGCAAGTTCAACAAGAGAAACAATATCTCCCATTCCCAGGATCCTGTCGGCCATACGGGCAGGGTAAAAGATATCGATGGCATCCATCTTCTCACCCGCGCTGACGAACTTGATGGGTTTGCTGACAACTGCTTTTACCGACAGGGCAGCACCTCCTCTTGTATCGCCGTCGAGCTTGGTAAGTACAACACCGTCGAAATTGAGCCGGTCATTGAATTCTTTTGCAGTGTTGACGGCATCCTGTCCTGTCATTGAATCAACCACAAAAAGCGTCTCATGAGGATGGACCGCTTCCTTAACCGATGCGATCTCATTCATCATTTCCTCATCGATCGCAAGCCGGCCTGCGGTATCGATGATCACCACATCGTAATTTTTAAGCTTTGCCTCCCTGACAGAGTCCCTGGCAATCTGCACAGGATTCCTGTTATCCTCCGCCGTGTAGACAGGCACTTCGATCTGCGATCCGATTACCTTAAGCTGTTCGATAGCAGCCGGCCTGTAGATATCGCCGGCAACAAGAAGCGGATTCTTCCCCCTCTTCGATTTAAGCCACTTTGCAAGTTTTCCGCTGAAGGTAGTCTTTCCTGATCCCTGCAATCCTGCTATCAGTATTATTGCCGGGTTGATCTTTATATTAATATCTGTCTTGTCCCCTCCCATCAGGTCAACAAGCTCGTCGTGGACGATCTTGATCATCATCTGTGAAGGGTTGACCGATTTAAGCACCTCCTGTCCCAGTGCCTTTGTCTTTATGCTA
>JBAVOD010000531.1:0-4108 GCA_049691735.1 Bacteroidales bacterium | reverse complement strand
GTGATCGGACCTCAGGCAGACAGAGTGGAACTCGGGCCATATTCAGGAATGCCCGAAGCATCAAACAGGGTCACTCCCCTTGCAGGTATCAGGAATTATTTTGAACAGAATAAAATTAAAGCGGAAGTTGGATTTAATGCAGGCGGAAATACTTCAAAAACAAGCGAATTCTTTACACTCGTAAGATTTTCGACAGTAAATAAAAATGGTTCAGTCAAAGAATATGATGCGTCCAAATTTGATGCTGCTGCACCGGGTATAGTTATCGGCGCCCGACAGGGACAGAATGTAACAATGAGAGGAATTAATGACGGTACCTGGTCTTCTTATAATAATATAGACCTTTCAAATGTTGATTCAATAAGATTCAGCCTGAATGTTTCCAGTCCGGAAGGAGGAATAATTGAAGTAAGACTCGGATCTGCTACAGGGAATCTGATCGCCACTGCAAAAATTTCAGGGGCTCAGCAGGGAGGAGGCTTTGGCGGCTTTGGCAGAACAAGAACTGTTCCGGCTAAATTAAATACTCTTGGTGTAACAGGACCTCAGACAGTGGTATTTGTATATCGCGCAGCGGAACCAGCTGCTATCGATAAAGAAACTTTGGCTCTGGCCTCTTCTTCGGATGTTGCTATTGTTTTTGTCGGAACCGATGACCGGACCGCCGGAGAAGAATCCGACAGATTCAATATTCAGTTGCCGGGTAACCAGTATGAGCTTATAAAATCAGTTGCAGACGTTAATCCAAATACCATTGTGGTAATACAATCGCTCGGAATGGTGGAAGTTGATCAGTTTAAGGATAATCCGAATATAGCCGGGATAATATGGACAGGATTCAACGGACAGGCACAGGGTACAGCTATGGCCAAAATACTTTTCGGAGAAGTGAACCCCGGAGGTAAACTGAATGCCACATGGTACAGGTCGCTTAATGATCTCCCTCCGATAACCGACTATAATTTACGCGGCGGACAGGGGAAAAACGGGAGAACCTACTGGTATTTCAACAAACCTGTTTCATATGAATTCGGATACGGACTTTCATATACTACATTCGGATACAGTAATTTCAATATCAGTAAGAATGCTATCACACCAAATGACAAGATCACGGTGAGCGCAGACATAACGAACACGGGAAGCGTTGACGGAGATGAAATAGTACAGGTATACGTGAGGACCCCTGACAGTCCGGCTTCCCTGGAGCGGCCTATAAAGAGACTGAAGGGTTTCCGGAGGGTAACAATAGCTGCCGGGCAGACCAGGACAGTTCAGATAGATATTGATTGTTCGGATCTGTGGTTCTGGGATACCAAAAACAATAGGATAATGTTTGATCAGGGCAAATACATATTTGAGATAGGAGCATCTTCGAAAGATATCAGGGGGACGGTTGAAGCAACTATGAGCGGAACATATAACCCGGTTTTGAAGACGGTTGTGGCAGAGTGCGGGAAGGTGGTATTGAGGCCCGGTAATACGGTAAATACAAGTGTGACGGCATCTATGTCGGACGACAGTTTCTATAATATCAGAAATGCAAAGGTAACGTACAAGAGCAATAATCCGGCAGTAGCCAGTGTTGATGATATGGGAAAGGTGACTGCAAAGGGAGTAGGAACAGCATCAATATTTGCCTATGTTACGGTTAACGGTAAAACGCTGTCGGACAGTTATCCTTTGAAGGTGATGCCCGATCTGAAACCGGCTTCAATTACAGTCAACGGAAAGAATGTTTCAGGATTCAGTCCTGCCGTCAAGGCTTACAGTTATCTGTTAAAGGAGGCTTCAAGTGTTCCGGAGGTAAAAGCTACTGCTGCAGGTAACGATATTTCGGTATCTGTTGCCCAGGCAAATGGCGTTCCCGGGACGGCCGTAGTCACACTGACAGATAATGTCACTATGGAAAAAAATTACATTTACATAAACTTCGGGACCAAATCTGTAAGCGATGAATTTAACAGCGGAACACTTGGCAAACAGTGGACCTGGGTAAGGGAAAATCCCGCAAACTGGAGCCTTTCAAAGAAAGCCGGCTCACTGGTCATCACAAGCGCGAATGGAGACATTGCTTCAAAAAACAATAATGCAGAGAACATTCTTCTGCAGAGCGCAAATACTGACTGGACTATTGAATCAAAGGTTGTTTATTCAAGAAAACCATCAGGATTCTCGCAGAATGGCGGAATTCTGGCCTACCAGGACGATGATAATTATGTAAAACTTGTGTACAGATCAGGCGGCAGGAGAGGTGGCTTTGGCGGGTTTGGCAGACCCGGAGTTCAGACCGGCTCAGTGGAACTTGTAACGGAGCAGGATGGCTATCAGTCATCTGCGGCAATGCTAAGTATGGAAGACATAATAAAGGATAACAATACGCTGTATCTGAGGCTTGAAAAAAACGGCAGCCATTACACAGCATCCTGTTCATCGGACGGCAGGACATTTAAGACAGTAGGTACGGCAGACATCATGTTAAAGGATGTAAAAGCCGGATTAATTACCTGCAATGGTGAAGTTCCGTCCAGAATGGGCAATTTCCCCGGGATGCGGCAGCAGACCAGCCAGCCCGAGGCACCGTTTGAGGCTGCATACGACTACTTCCATATCGTCAACAAGGGCTTGAAGTGATGCTGTGCCTCCCGATCTTAAATTGCACAGATTGAATTGATTTCAGCTTAAACGTTTATATTAATCCTCTGGCACAGATCAGCTTGCCAGAGGATTTTTTTTGAAAATTAAATAAAGCCCCTGCCCCCAAATGGGGGTACTTTTACCTCCTGCCTTGTTTACCCCCTGCCCCCTGAAGGGAATCCCCCGCCTTGCTACGCCGTAGCGGCTACGCAGAGGCGCAGGAGGGGGACTTTGAGCTTATCTGACACAATATGCACAGCGGATGATTGAAGGCTTTACATTTCCCCACCTTTCGAAGCTAATCTTTATACACATCTATTTTAATTTCCTGCATGCATTAAGGGGATCCTTCGCTTCGCTCAAGTCAGGATATCGCCATTTTACTTTTTCTTCCAGAGCTTTTCTATTTCCTCAAGTGTTTTCCCTTTTGTCTCGGGGACATATTTCAAAATGAACATAGCCGCGAGTATCCCCATGGCTCCATATATCCAATAGGAAAAGCCATGATTAAAATGCCTGGTCATCCATTGATTATCATTCATTATGGGGAAACTAAATGAAACCACCCAGTTTGCAATCCATTGTGCTGCCACAGCAATCGACATAGCTCCCCGGATGCTGTTTGGAAATATCTCCGATAAAAGAACCCATGTTACAGGACCCCAGCTCATGGCAAAAAATGCAGTATACAAAAGCATAAATATCAAAGCCATCATTCCTTCATTGTGCGTAAAAAATGAAGTCCCCAGTATGATCATGCTCAGCGCCATTCCCAATGCCCCGATAACCATCAGGGGTTTCCTGCCGAATTTATCAACTGTCATTATTGCCACTACCGTAAAAGTAAGATTGACAATTCCTACTATGATTGTCTGAAGAAGGGATGAATTGGTCGACGCACCCATGTTTCTGAATATATTGCCGGCATAATATAATACCACATTTATGCCTACGAACTGCTGAAAAACAGAAAGCATAATGCCAATGAAAATCACGAAGAAGCCAAAAGATAGCCACGGGGCACTTTTTTCATGAATGGTATCCTTTATTTCCTTTAAAATCAGAGGAGCTTCTTTTGGCCCTGATAATTTATTCAGCAATTTCAGTGCCTTGTCATCTTTACCCTTCATAACCATAAAACGCGGAGTTTCAGGCACAAATAACAGAAGCAAAAGAAAAAGTCCTGCTGGTATGGACCCTGAAAAAAACATCCAGCGCCAGCCTTCCTGCACTAACCATTGTTCGTTGCCTTGCTTGGAAATGAAATAGTTCACGAAATATATGATATTCATACCAAAAATGATCGCAAACTGGTTCCATGATACAAGTTTCCCCCGGATATTGGCAGGAGCTATTTCTGCAATGTACATCGGAGATATCATAGATGCAATGCCTACTCCGATTCCTCCGATAACTCTATAGATGAAAAACGAATAAACAGGCAGGGTCCCAAAAACGTTAAGAACTTCAG
>JBAVOD010000530.1:0-5419 GCA_049691735.1 Bacteroidales bacterium | reverse complement strand
GATTATGATCGCATCCGGCTAAATCATTCATCGGAGAGACTAATGAATGTATAAATACGATAAGCCGCCGGACGCGCCCGGAATGCGCATTTAACCGGGAACATCCTAAGTTACATCCCCCCTTATATCTCATTCTTAATATCTTCAAGATACTCTTTAATTTTTTGTTCTTCGTCTTTTCTTATGATAAGAAGGGCATCGTCGGTATCCACAATTATATATTCGTTCAATCCTTGTAAAATTGCGACTTTGCCGGGCTTTATGCTGATTATGTTCCCTTTGCTATCGTAAGAATAAGCCTTACCAAGTACGATGGCATTTGCATTTTTGTCATTTGTGGTATGACTATATAACGAACTCCAGGTGCCCAGATCCGACCAGCCCATATTCGCGCTCAGAACATAAACATTATCAGCTTTTTCCAGTACACCAAAGTCAATTGAAACACTTCTGATCGAATTATAGATCCCGGATATAAATTCATCCTCCCTGGTTGTTCCCAGGAGCGATTTCCCTTCACTGAATACAGATGAAATATCCGGCAGGAATCTATCAAGTGCCTTCATGATTGCTTTAGCGCTCCAAATAAAAATGCCTGAGTTCCAGTAAAAATCACCACTATCAATAAATTTTTTAGCCAGGTCTGTATCAGGTTTTTCAGTAAATTTTATCACCTTCATTAATTTCCCGGTCGTATTTACTGTTACCGGCGTTGTTTCATCAGCCTGGATATATCCATATCCCGTTTCAGGTTTATCAGGTTTTATTCCTAAAGTAATTAGTACCTCATTTTGCTGAGCGAAATCAAATCCCTCATTAATTATTTTCCTGAATTCCTCTTCCTTTAGGATCAGATGATCAGCCGGTGTCACGACAATAACTGCATCAGGATCCTCATTAAGTATTAAACTGGTACCGTAAGCAATACACGGTGCAGTATTTCTTCTATTTGGTTCAGCAAGGACCCTTTCGGGTCGGACGCCCAGCTGATCAATTACAATATTTTTATGTTCTGTGTTTGTAACAATGATTATATGATCTTCCTGACAAACGGCTTTAATTCTTCTGAATGTCTGCTGAATAAGGGTCTCCCCATTTCCGAGGATGTCAAGAAACTGTTTTGGCTTGTCACTGCGACTTAATGGCCAGAAGCGGCTTCCGATGCCACCTGCCATGATAATAGCATATCTGTTATTCATATAAATATCAGTCCTTATTATAAACTAAATAATGATCAGGAAGAGGTTAAAAACAATTCAACTTAAAGATTTTTTTACCTGTCCATTGACAGCTTTGAATTCTTTTGTCTGGTCTATTTCATAAATACGTTCCATAAGCGTCCATTTGCTGCCTGCATCAGCATCCATACCGGCATTCTGAAACTTTGAAACGTATCGTTCCCATTCCTTCTGCCCCGGTTTGAAAGCAAGTTCAGCCATAGCGTTTTCATGATCAAAATCAGCTACAGTATCCATAATCATGAATAATATATTACCATGAATATATATTTCCATGTCAATTATTCCGACCTCTTTCATTCCCCGGGTAATTTCAGGCCAGGCATTTCCCATCCTATGAACTTCAATATACTGTCGTATTAATTCAGCATCATCTTTAAGGGTAAGGATTTTACAGTATCGTTTAAAAGAACCTTTCATCTGACTAATCTTTAAAGTTATAATTTATGATGGCTCCGATATCCGGGACGTTTCCAATTCAGGCAGGTGCGTCGGAACAGACCACCAGAAAGCATATAATGCAATAATGCAATAACATCCGAGCGGAATAATCATTGCAAGAGCCATGCTTTTTGCTGCTATCAGTCCCATTAACGGTGTAAAAACGCCGCCTCCTATTATTGCCATTACGATTAATGACCCTGCAATTTTTGTATTTGACCCAAGTCCTTTAATTCCAAGTGCAAAGATTGTCGGGAACATTAACGACATGAAAAAGCTTGACAGAAATATCGACCAGACCCCCATCCATCCCGGTAAGACTACTGCAACTGATATCAGGAGTATATTTATCAGGGCATAAATTCCCATCAGGATCCCGGGCCTGATATATTTCATAATAACGGTGGCAGAAAACCGGCCAAGCAGGAAAGCGACAAGGGTACCGGTTAAAAAATAACCTGCCGATTTTTCAGCGATTCCGGTATAATCCTGCGCATACTGAATGAAGAAGCTCCATGTACCAACCTGTGCCCCGACATAACAGAATTGGGTCAACACACCGGTAATAAAGTGACGGTGCTTTAACAACTCCCGTGGATTGCCTTTATCGCCGCTTTTACTCTCCTCTGAAGTTATCTTTGGAAATCTGGTTCTCATTATAATAATAGCCCACACGAACACAACAGCTCCAAGTACCATATATGGCCTTACAACCCTCATGGTCTCCGACTGTAAATAAGCAGAATACTCACCGGCCTGCTTCATCACCTCAATTTTAGACTGGTCGTGTTCTATTCCTGAGAATATAAAAATTGTTCCTACCAGTACCCCGATAATTGCCCCAAAAGGATTAAATGCCTGGGAAAAATTCAATCTTCTTTCCGACGACTCAGGACTGCCAAGTCCCGCAATAAATGGATTTGCACCTGTCTCGAGAAATGAAAGTCCGCTGGCAATTACGAACAATGCAAAAAGGAAGAAAAGGTATTTCCCTGAAAGTGCGGCCGGCCAGAACAGAAACGTACCAATGCTGTATAGTATCATACCTGTGACCAGCCCTGCTTTATAGCTGTATTTGCGCATTATCATTGCAGCCGGTACGGCCAGGAGAAAATAACCCATATAAAAAGCACTTTGGATAAGTCCGGCTTCAAGACGGGTTATCTCAAAAGATTTCATGAATTGTTTTATCAGGATATCATTCAGATTATTCGGTATTCCCCAAAAAAGGAATAGTGCTGTAACCAGAATAAATGACATCCTGTTCTCAGGCGATACAAATCTGGCTGTTAGGCTCTTGACGATCTTATTGTCCATAAGTAGATTATGATATGAAAACTGTAATATTCTCTTTTTACCTGTTCTTAAACTCAATTTTAAACCCAATCACCTGCCATTCAGGCAACCGTGAGGGCTTTCTGATTATCAACCCATTTCTCGATTGCGTCCATTTTATTTTAGCTTCGCTTCCGAGCATTTTTATTGATGATACAGGTTTATCAACTAGTTTTGAATCCTTGCCAAGAGATTTTATTAAGATATCTTCAACGGGGGTACCCAGGCAGAACGCATAAAGTACACCATCCTTTGAGGTAAAACGAATATCCTTTGCATTGAATTTATAATTTTCGTTGAACCGCCCGGGTTTCACAGCTTTTGCTTCAGGCGATTTCTCACCGTAAGTCTTCCATGGACGCGTTCCATAAATCCCTTCTCCGTTTGCTGAAGTCCATATTCCTATTTCATTCAAAATCTGAAGCATATCAGGTTCGAGGTCACCTTCGGGAGTCTGAACTATATTAATCAGAAGATTCCCGTTCTTACTCACAATATCAACCAACATCTGGACTATTTCATTTGCAGTCTTATATTTCTGCCCTGTCCGGTAATACCAGTCGCCGATCGAAGTATCAGTTTGCCACGGATATGGACTGAGTGAATCCAGAACGCCTCGTTCCACATCCTGTACCCATAATCCGCCTGATGGTTGTTTACAGGTATAAACAGCTTCAAGACTTCCATTATTCCGGGTTATATCCTGGTTGTAAAAATGAGTAATAAGGGTACGGCCAACATCTCCAAAGGGCATTTGGCTGTCAGAATAAAGAAGATCGGGATGATAATTATCTACCAGTTCCTTTATGCTTAGATACCACTCCAGCTGAAATGCCGGATTAGTGGTGAGCCAGCCCTTATCACCCGGGATTGTCACTGCATGATAAAGGTCCTGATAGTCTAAATTGGCGCCATCATACGGTACCCCTGCTTTGGGTCCCTGTTTATCAGCCAGATGGGCAGTCTGAAACCATGTATAGCTTGCACCGAGGTGTTCTGAAACGCCAAATCTCATGCCCTGCTTCTTTGCTGCCTGTTGCCAGAGCCCGACAACATCTTTCCCCGGACCCATATTTACAGAATTCCATTTATGGATCCTGGAATCCCAAAGGAAGAAGTTATCGTGATGCGTACCCATCGATACAAAATACTTTGCCCCTGCTTTTTTATAGAGCTCCATAAGCTTATCGGGATCCCATTTTTCTGCTTTCCATAAAGGGATAATATCTTTATAACCAAATATAGAGGGATGTCCGTAATGCTCAAGGTGGTATTTATAATCAGGGCTTCCCTCCTGATACATTAATTTTGCATACCAGTCACCCTGTCGGGGCACTGCCTGCGGACCCCAGTGTGCCCAGAATCCCAATTTGGCATCCCTGAACCACTCGGGATACCGGTATTGACTCATAGATTCATCAGTAGGTTTAAAACGCCCTTCCTGTACGCTCTGCTGCGCTGACGCCGCCTGTAAAGATGAAATAATTAGAAAAGAGGCCAGTAAAATTCGATCAATGACATTTGCTTTCATATTTAAGAGTCCTTTAAATATTGAAAATTATTGATTAAGAACTGAGTGACTAACAACTTTACTTTAAGAAAAAACCCGTTTGATCCTAATACCTCACATTTATTCTCATAGCCCCTTCTATATTTTTTTCCGAGGCAACAATGACATAACCTCCTCCGGCTCCTGATGTAACCGCACCGGCATAATTTCTGAAATAGTTTGTCTCCAACTCTTTCAAAATCTCATCGGGAACAGTCAGAGGTAATATTTCCTTCCATGATAACATAGTATCGGTAAGTGCTTTCCCCAGTCCTTTAATATCCTTCTTTAGAATACTTTCCCAGCACAATTCACCCGACTCACCAAGTTTTCTGATAAAAGTCTTTTCGAGATGCATCTCTTTCAATGGGTTATATCCGTCAGGTCTTGGTTTTTGTCGTACCAGGTAGATAACATCTGAAAGCCAGTCGCAAATATCCTTATTGATAGTTGATTCAATTTCATCGGGCCAGAATCCTCCGTTGTAATGGAGCCTGTTTACTCCGGGCAGCAGTAATCCCAACTGATCCTGTGATCCGGAAACATATTCTATGCCCGGAGGATTTTCAGCACCAAATAAGATTTTGGCATTTTCAACGGGGTTACCTTCAGGGTACCTGTCGCCCCAGATCCTGATCCCCAGGTTCCTCGAACTTGTTGCGAGCCCCGATCTGCTATTAAAATCGAATTCCGGCCAGATCTGCGTTACAACAGTCGATCCGGGATTTATCTTTGATACCCATGGCTGGTCAATCCAACCTCCGGCAAGACAGAGCCTGTAAGGAAATCTCAATGATTTTTTTGACCCCGAGCTGGAACGTTTCGGTAATCCCTCTTCCGGAATACGCTCAAGAAC
>JBAVOD010000529.1:0-2932 GCA_049691735.1 Bacteroidales bacterium | reverse complement strand
CATCGGACCCATTCGTCCGCATATTATCATTACATTTTCATTTTCACTGATTGCCTTGTTATAATCAGCAATTGATTCCAGGTGTTTCAAATTTGTGTACAACATGACTTTATATTTTTGTTTATGGTACAAAAATACTATGCAATATCCCATCATTTGCGGAATTGAGGATGCAGTGCGACAGGTTAACGGTTGATTCATGACAAGTTTTTTATTGATTTAAATTAACTTTGTAAACTTTAATGAATCAACAAGGCATGAAGACCATACTTGAGACTGATAATGAATTTATTTGTGATATCCAGGCCCCCTGTTTTCAGATGCTTTTGCCTGAAGAAGCAGAAATAGTAAAAGCGAGCAAAACCCAGGTACTTTTCAGGAAAGATGATAATCTCACCAAGCAGGGAGCGTTTGCCTCTTATGTATTGTTTATTATCGACGGGTTTGCGAAACAATATCTTGAGGGTGACGGGATTAAGAATTATAACCTTCGGATTGTCAGGCCAGGCGAATTTCTGGGACTTTCAGCCGTATTTTCCGAAAATACTTTTAATTATTCCACAGTCGCCATAACCGATTGCCACGTATTCCTTGTTGAAAAGGATGCCGTGGCAAAAGTTGTGAAACAGAACGGAATGTTCGGGTTTAATATTATCAAAAGGTACTGCGAACAAAACGCCAACCTTATTAAGGCAGTCCGTAATCTTATGTACAAGCAGATGAACGGCAGGATGGCCGACACCTTATTATACATCGACAGCCTGAAGAGCGAAAAAGCAGAGATATTTCAGCTTCTCTCGCGGAAAGATCTTGCAGATTTTACAGGTATCTCAACTGAAAGTACAGTAAAACTCCTAAAAACGTTTGAAAAGGACGGGTTGATTGAGCTTAACGAGAAGGACATTAAAGTAATAAAACACGATGCTCTTCTTGAAATAAGCAGGAGGGGATGACCGATCAGGGGGCCGGTTTTTCTTTTTGAAGTTTTGCTTCAATAGCTGTGATAATTGTTTTGTATTTCTCTGTTTCCATCAGCCTTGTTCTCTCATCGATCTTATCAGCCAACCGCCATTTACCTGCCCTTATGAGGCTATCGGCTTTTATCCTGTACATTTCCGCCATTCGTTCCTCCGGAGTATACAGATCTTTCATCTTATCATTCAAGGCGTTTTCAGCTTCTCTGAAATTATGATACAATGCCTGAATATCCGTAGTAGAGGGTAAATGAGGTGCTGTGTCCTTACTATATAATTCTTTTGCCATCCTGAGTTGAAGTTGCCAGAAATGCCTGCCCTGAATCAATGCCTTTCCTTTATTGGCAAGACCCTCAACGTTCCCTTTTTCATTGATCACCACCTTATCGGGTCTGGACAGATACAGGTAACCGCAAAGAATAATAACGACTGACAAAAGCAGAATTGCCTTGCGCATTTACGTTTCAATTTAGTCGTCAAATATACTCAATCTGTTTATACTCCGATTCGACCATGGGCCTCTGACAAAAAAGCCAAGGGAAAACAGACAGGCTTCACGAAACTTTCTCAATAGCCTTAAGGGCCTTTGCCAGAGAAATGCCCTGTTTCAGGACCGGCTGCCACAAATCTCCTGCTTTTTCGAGCCGTTTTTCAACATTCTTTATTGTAAACATTTCAGGCGATAAACGGTTGTTCACTTCCTTCCAGGAGAGCGGAGCGGAAACTGTTGCAAGTGCCTGTGGCCTGACGCTGTACGGTGCGGCGATCGTTTGTCCCTTTCTGTTCTGAAGGAAATCAATATAAACCTTGTCTTCCCTTTTTGATACAGGTCGCTCCACGCTGGTCGTCGATGGCAGCCTGTTATGAGCCAGTGAGGCAAGTATTTCAGCAAATGTCTTTGCCTGTTCATAATTGTATTTTGACCCCAGCGGGATGTAAACATGGATTCCTGTAGCACCGCTTGTTTTCGGGAAGCAGGGGATCTTTATCTCATCACATATTTCCTTAATGACCAGCGCCGTATTTGTGACCTCCGTGAATGATATTTCTCCCGGATCGAGATCAAGGACCATGTACGACGGATATTCGGGCTTGCTCCAGGTGCTGTGCCAGGGATTGATCTCAATGCATCCCAGATTGACCATATAAACAAGTGTTGCTACATCATTGCATATCAGGTAATTGATCCCTCCGGAATGAGATCCGGATTCCATCCTGACGGTTTTGATCCATTTTGGGATCAGATCGGTGTCCATATCCTTATGATAAAAACTTTCACCCGTTATTCCTCCGGGATGCCGGTTCAGCGATTGCGGCCTGTTTTTGAGATAGGGGAGTATGAACCTTCTGATACTCATGTAGTAAGAGATAAGATCTCCTTTTGTGTATCCTTCATCGGGCCAGTAGATCTTTGAAATATTTGTCAGACGTAGTTTTTTACCTGACACTATGATAGCCTTATCCTTTGCCGGCTTTGTCTTGTCAACTCCTGCATCCATCGCTCTGCTTTTTTCTTCTTCAGATTCTTTTACTACCTCCCGGGGATCTTTATCTTCCCTGAGCCCCATGAACACGGGCATCCTCATTAAACCTTCTCCCGACCATTCCATGAATTTTATACTCGCCACAAGCTCCGGTTTAAGCCATACAGGCTTCCCTTTTGCCCACGACAATTCAGGAGTTTGGCTGAAAGGACATTTACCTGTTTTCAGTTTTTCGAATTTTTGATGCAAATCCTTAAGTGACATGTCAGTGAATCCTGTACCGCAGTTACCGGCATATTTCAGCCTCTCTCCTTCGTACACACCCATGATCACTGATCCGAAGTATTTTCTGCTTCCCTGCGGAAGGGTGTACCCGCATATCAGTACCTCCTGCTTCTGTATCGCTTTAATTTTGAGCCACGATTCTGTACGTTTCCCCGGTGTATAAATGCTGGCGGGATCCTTGGCCATTAC
>JBAVOD010000528.1:0-7421 GCA_049691735.1 Bacteroidales bacterium | reverse complement strand
ACCCGGAAGATTACGATGGTGTGGTTTCCAACGTCCCGATAGTAAATTTCTCGACACTTATGCTCGCTCCCGAACTGATCAGGATACAGGAGAAACCACTCGCCAACTGGGTTACTCCTGCAAAAATAAATGTAATCAGAGCTGAATTTCTCAGGCAGTGCGATCAACTTGACGGATTGTCTGATGGGATAATCAATAATTACATAGAAGCCCGGGCAATCTTCGACGTCACCGATGGTATAGGACCGGCCGATCCATGGTCAGGTCTCCGTGCTCCCGACGGCATTGATCCTGATCCTGGTGACAATTCAACCTCAGCCCGGCTCACCGGCGGACAGATCAAAACTCTTGAAATGATCTACAGCCCCTACAGGTTCGCAACTCCGTTGGCAAATGGTGTAAAATCTTTCGGTATGTGGCTTCCAAGTGTTACTCCCAATGATTTCGGAATGATCACCAATGAAAGATTTAAAGGACAGGAAGGAGCAGATAAAAACGCAAGGTTATATTCATCACTGGGAACTCTTGGTGTTACAGGATTCCTGATGCAGGACCTGAAAGCTAACCCGCTTGATTATATTGAAGGAGGAGTATATAACAATCGAAGGGAAGAAATCTCCGAATGGCTCGATGCCACCAATGCTGATCTCACAGCTTTTTATAAGCATGGAGGGAAGATAATTATTACTGTCGGTACGATGGATTTTATCGCCTCATCAGGTGCTCAGCTTGATTATTACCAGTCGGTAATTAATAAAATGGGCAGGAAAAAGACAGACAAATTTGCACGATTATATGTTGTCCCTCAGGGAGGCCATGGCCTGGCAGGTAAAAGTAATGGCGTAAACGGAAATGGTGAAGCAGTTCCTGTGAGAAATATTCCTTCTCCTGATAGAAATGACCAGATTGATCTTATCATCTCATGGGTTGAAAAAGGAGAGGCTCCTCTTAAAACACTGATAATAAATACGGAGGGAAGAATCGGAACGAAACCTCAGGGTAAAGGCTTTCTCCTCTGCTCCTATCCCGACTATCCCGGGTATATTGGCGGACCGGCTGATATGGTATCTTCATATATAAGCGAAAAGCCTGTGAGGATCCCCTGAAGTTCAAATGATTTATAAAGAGCATGACTACTCCGGAATAATGGATATTTAAGAAGTGAAATTTATTTTGTACCACTGACAAATTATTATAATACATCCAAAAGTTAGTCCTATGAAAAGAAGAACCGTTTTACTCACAATGTTCGTTTTATTTACTGGCGGACTTTGTGCTGCCCAGCAGCCCGCACCTGTTAAAGTTGATTGCGGTTTGTTACAGGGGATTTCTGAAGATGGCCTGACGGTGTATAAGGGTGTCCCATTCGCAGCTCCGCCTGTCGGAGATCTGCGCTGGCGCGCTCCTCAACCTGCTGCAAAATGGGAAGGTGTACTCCGGGCCGACAAGTTTGCTCCCGGCCCCATCCAGGGTCAGAACTTTCCTTTTGGAAAGAGTGAAAACTGCCTGTACCTTAATATCTGGACACCGGTGAAATCCACTAACGACCGAATCCCGGTGCTTGTATGGATCCATGGCGGAGGTTTTGGAGCAGGCTCCGCTTCCGAACAGCTTTTCTACGGAGATAAGTTGGC
This sequence comes from Bacteroidales bacterium, assembly GCA_049691735.1. Classification (GTDB taxonomy): domain Bacteria; phylum Bacteroidota; class Bacteroidia; order Bacteroidales; family VadinHA17; genus LD21. The sequence continues at coordinate 5,787 of JBAVOD010000528.1, read as the reverse complement.
CAGGAAGGGAGTTGTACTGGTTTGCATCGCTTACCGTGTTGGCCAGCTCGGATTTCTTGCCCATCCGGAGCTGAGCTCTGAGAGTCCCGATCATGTGTCGGGAAATTACGGCCTGCTCGATATGATCGCAGGTCTGCAATGGATCAGGAAAAACATCGCAGCGTTCGGAGGTGATCCTGATAAGGTTACCATTTTCGGTGAATCAGCCGGAGGAATAGCAGTCAGTATGTTATGCGCATCGCCACTGGCCCGGGGATTGTTCCGTGGTGCTATTTCGGAAAGCGGCGGCTCTTTCGGACCACCACGGCCCACCACCTTCCCGGGGGAAAATATGAAACGTCTCCGTGATGCTGAACTTGCGGGTGAAGAATTTGTAAAGAGCGCCGGGGTTTCTTCAATCGGTGCGCTGCGGAAACTGGAAGCCGACAAACTGCCGGGAGGCCGGGGAATTGGAATGGCCTGGCCGATCATTGATGGATATGTGATACCTGACGATCAATACAAACTCTACGCTAAAGGTAATTACAACGACATCCCGGTTCTTATAGGTTACAACTCTGACGAAGGTGCAAGCTTTTCACGGTTTAGTTCTCCGGCGGAATATATTGCTGATGTCAGGGGACGTTACGGGAAGTTTGCGGATGCTCTCATCAAGGCTTACCCTGTCGGACCTGACACGGTTCCGAAAACTGCACGTGATCTTTTACGTGATGCCGCATTTGGATGGCATACCTGGATATGGGCCCGGCTTCAGTCACAGACCGGGAAATCAAAGGTGTTCTATTATTATTTTGATCAGCATCCTGATTACCCCGAAAATTCGCCAAGAGCAGGCTATGGTTCGGCTCACGGTACGGAAATACCTTATGTCTTTCAACATCTGAATTCATCTAATCCTATGATGGGAAACCGTCAGGTCACGAAAGATGATGAAGCTATCTCGGAAGCTATGGCCACCTATTGGACAAATTTCGCAAAGTACGGCAATCCCAACGGAGAAGGAGTGCCTTCATGGCCGGCTTTCAGCGATAAAAATCCTGAGGTAATGTATTTCAACAGGAAACCATATATCGGACCCGTACCAGACGCCGGATCACTTAAAGTTCTGGATGCCTATTTCGAATGGCGCCGTACACCGGAGGGAGAAGCCTGGGCGAAGTAATGCTGTAAATTCTACGATCTAATCCCTGATATATCCAACTTCGCGGTAGTATCTTTCAGCACCGGGATGTAATGGAACGCCAAAATTTTGCCAGACTGTATTGGAATCATAAGTATAAACACGAATTAGGATTCTTGCCAGTATTTCTATGAATGCGTAAATTATAAATCGTTATTAAAACCTTTAAAGGGAGACTGTTGTGTATTTTGCTCGCATGGATCTGAAAAATGTCCGTGAAAACAAATCGAGGATGCTTCAGCGAAAGATCCTGATCAAAGAACTAATCCAATTTAAAGTCTGATAAAATGAAAGAATACGACATAATAGTCATTGGCGCAGGTTCAGGCGGGTTAGTTGCAGCCACAACAGCAAAAAGTAAATGACTATAAACTGCACTACCCGAAAATCAAAAACAATCAGAGGATGAATGAACAGATAACACAAACGGTCAGCTTTCTTGAAAGCAAAGGAATAAAAGATCCCGAAATTGGGATAGTTCTGGGTACGGGTCTGGGTAAAATGGTTGATCTCATTTCTGTCGATCAGCAAATTAATTACCCGGAGATTCCGAATTTTGAAAAATCAACAGTTGAATGTCATTCCGGAAAGTTGATATCCGGAATTCTTTCCGGTAAAAAGGTACTTGCAATGCAGGGTCGGCTTCATTATTACGAAGGGTATTCTATGCAGCAGATCACTTTTCCCATAAGGGTGATGAAGGCGCTGGGGGTCAGATGGCTTTTGCTTTCAAACGCAGCGGGCGCTATAAATCTTAAATTCAGGAAAGGGGAACTTATGCTCATCACTGACCATATCAACCTTTTGCCTGAAAACCCGCTGAGGGGGAAAAATGATGATCAACAGGGTCCGCGATTTCCCGACATGAGCCGCCCGTACTCAGAGAAACTAAACAAAAAGCTTATTGAAATCGCTGAGAAAGAGAATATCGTTCTTCATGAAGGTGTATATGCTTCAGTTCAGGGACCTAATCTCGAAACCCGGGCCGAGTATCGTTTGTTAAAAATCGTGGGAGCCGATGCCGTGGGAATGTCGACAGTACCCGAAGTGATAGTGGCAAACCATATCGGACTGCCTTGTGCTGCAATATCGGTATTAACCGATGAATGTGACCCTGAGAATCTTAAACCTGTTGATATAAAGGAGATTATAGCAATAGCCGGAGAAGCTGAAGACAAATTGATAATACTTTATACCAGACTTCCTGACTATTTATAAATGCAGGTATTTTTATGTTATACAACATATTTTTCCCCTCCGATGAATACCAGGTTCTGCAAGTTGTTACAGTTATTAATAACTTTGGCTATTATTGCGAAGAACTTAAACTGAGGGATGGGCAGATCGGGAAAAAGATCATTGGCAGAGGTTGAACAGAATCCAGGATTATTCAGGGTACTTGGACCCTACAAGGTAATTGTCATTGTTCTGATCATCATTGCTCTTGCTGGGAGCAGCTTAAACCTTCTTATTCCCAAAATAATTGCACGGGGTATTGATGCTTATTCAGCCAACAGGTTCAATGCCGGAACTGTAATTATCGAATTCCTTGTTGCTGCTACCGGGATATTTATCTTTACCTTCCTCCAGGCTATATTACAGACATTTACAGCTGAGAGAGTTGCAAAAGATTTACGCAACAAGCTGGCAGATAATCTGTCACGTCAAAGCTACTCATTTATACTAAAATCAAATCCGGCAAAGCTGCTGACAAACATGACCTCCGATATGGATTCGGTAAAAATGTTTGTTTCACAGGCTTTTGTCACAATTATCTCTTCCTTTTTCGTTATCATCGGTGCATCGGTCCTGCTGATAATGATAAACTGGCAACTGTCCCTTGCAATTCTGTTAATAGTACCAATTATTGCCAGTACTTTCTTTATTGTGTTCCGGAAGGTGAGAGTCATTTTCAGGAAAAGCAGGGAGGTAATAGACGCTATTAACAGGGTTATCAACGAAAGTATTATAGGTTCATCTCTTATAAGGGTCCTGAATTCACAGCTGCCTGAAAGCCAGAAGTTCCTCGAAAAAAACGTTGAATCCCGCGACCTTGGATTATCGATAGTACGGCTGTTTTCAATCCTTATCCCGACAATAATGTTTGTTTCAAATCTGGCTGTGGTTACAATTCTTGCTCTTGGTGGTCATTTTGTTGTCATCGGATCGCTGACACTGGGTAATTTTGCCGCATTCAACAGTTATCTTGCAATGCTCATATTCCCTGTAATGATGATCGGATTCATGAGTAACATCATAGCCTCAGCCACTGCATCGTACGGGAGAATAAAACGGGTCCTCGACGAACCTGCACCATCCGTGACCGGAACGATCAGTTCTGAAATAAAAGGAGATATACTATTGAAAAATGTATCTCTCACCTACGGAGATAAACCGGTACTGAAAAACATCTCGTTTTCTGTAAAAGCCGGCAGCAAGACGGCTATCATAGGGCCCACTGCGGGAGGAAAGACTCAATTGCTTTTTATTCTTACAAATCTTATACCTCCCGATTCAGGTACTGTGGAATTTGACGGAGTTGCCCTAGAGAACTATTCAAGGGACGTATTTCACAAACAGATAGGCTTCGTATTCCAGGACAGCGTACTTTTTAACATAAGCCTGAGGGAAAATATTGCATTCAATGAGATCGTGACGGAGGAGTCGATGGGGAAAGCGATCGAAACTGCTGAACTTTCTGACTTTATCGAGTCACTACCCGATAAGCTCGACACTATCGTTTCTGAAAGAGGAACCAGCCTGTCGGGTGGGCAAAAACAAAGGATTATGCTCGCCAGGGCTCTGGCTCTGAATCCAAAAATACTTCTGCTCGACGATTTTACATCGAGAGTCGACCGTAAAACCGAGAACAAGATCCTATGCAATATCCAGAATAATTACCCCGGCCTGACACTCCTGTCCGTTACCCAGAAAATTGAACCGATAAGGCACTTTGACCAGATAATACTCCTTATGGAGGGAGAAATAATAGCTTCGGGAAAACACAAGGATTTAAAGGAGAGTTCGCCTGAATATAATCAGATCTACAGTTCACAAAGAAGCACAAATCATTATGAACTATAATCTGAATGAACCATCAGAAAAAGCAGCCGGGAGACTTCCGGTTTTTGCATCACTCCGAAAGCTGATTACCATTATCAGTAGCGAACGCCGCAACCTGATCGTTGCTTTTGCCGCAATTTTCCTGAATGCGGCGCTAAGCCTCATGGGGCCATATATGATAGGTTATACAATAGACACATATGTAAAGGTGAAAAACTATCACGGAGTTCTTCTCTTTGCAGGGATCCTTCTCGCCATGTATGTAACCGCATTCATTGTAAACTATGCACAGATGCGTATGATGGGTGGAATTGGTCAGAGGATGCTTTTCAGTCTGCGGAATTCTGTGTTCAACAAGTTGCAGGAATTACCCCTCGATTTCTTCAACCAGAATAAGGCTGGAGACCTGATATCGCGTATCAACAACGATACCGACAGGGTAAACCAGTTCTTTTCCCAGTCGCTGATGCAGTTTATAGGCAGCCTTATAACTATGACCGGGGCAGGGATCCTTCTCCTGGTGATTAACCTGCCTTTAGGCCTTGCAGCGCTGTCGCCCGCACTTCTCCTGTTGATTTTTACGAAGAGTGTTTCACCATGGATCAGGAGGAAGAATGAAATGAGTCTCAAAAGCCTGGGTAATTTATCAGCAGAGGTCCAGGAGAGCCTGGCAAATTTCAGAGTGGTCATTGCCTTTAACAGGCGCGACTATTTCAGAAAACGGTTTGGGGAGGCAATCAGGCAGAATTACAAAAAGTCAGTTGACGCTGGTATTGCCAATAATATTCTTTCTCCGGTTTATACTTTTGCATCAATTATCGGCCAGCTTATCGTGCTATCTCTAGGCATCTGGCTCATCATTAAAGGATACTTTTCAATAGGCTTGCTTATAAGTTTCATTGCATATATTTCCAATTTTTATAATCCCTTACGGCAGATGGCTGCCCTGTGGGCTAACTTTCAGCTGGCACTGGCAGCAATGGACAGGATCTCCTATCTGCTTTCGTTTGAAAATAACCTGTTAATTGTTAATGATCCGGGAAAGGTCACAAGTACATCCCTCCTCCATTTCAGGGACGTCTCGTTCAGTTACCCCAACGGGAAAGAGGTATTGCACAAGGTAAGCTTCGATCTGCAAAGAGGCAGGACTTATGCTTTTGTTGGTCCGACAGGAGGAGGAAAGACAACCACAGCTTCACTTATAGCCAGGCTTTACGATGTAACGAAAGGTACAATATTGCTTGATGGCAGGGACATCAGATCATATACTCCCTGCGAACGGGCTTCGAAGATAGGTTTTATCCTTCAGGAACCATTGCTCTTTTCAGGAACTGTGCGCGATAATATTTTATATGGAAATCCGGAATGTTCCGGTTTCAGTAATGGTCAGCTTGAAAAGGCCCTGGAGGAAGCACAACTTGCAGGTTTGCTGAAACGGTTTGACAGTGGACTGGAAACGCTGATACAAACCTCCGGCGACGGGATAAGTCTTGGTCAAAAACAGATTATTGCTTTCATGAGGGCTATTTTACGCAAGCCTGAGC
>JBAVOD010000527.1:0-3846 GCA_049691735.1 Bacteroidales bacterium | reverse complement strand
CTTTCATCTTTAAGAACAATTGTGCCGGCGACAGCCTTGTAGTTGATCAGTTTGCCACCTATGGTAACACTGCCGCTTGTAACGACTTTCTGAGGTTTCCTTAGCTCAGCAAATGCTGTATCATTTTTCATAGCCGCTGAACCCCGGGAGCCTTCCTGGGCATCAGTAACTAAAGTATAACCAATCAGTATTACTGTAAAAGCGACTATTTTGCCTGACTTTTTCATAATGAATTTATTCTAAATGTTTACTTCGGTTTGTTATACCGGACTCCGGGTTTTTTATGGAACAAATTACAGATGAATAAGTTTAGGGGACGACCGTCAAAAAATTGCCCCGTGGTCCACCTGCTGGCTGAGAAGGTGCCAGACTGTGTTTTGACCGACGATATGATCAACCGGATTAATTATGATAACCTTTTATAGCATGAAAAAGAGCGGGCATGACAACAAAAAAGTTCACATTTTTGCGATCCTGATCGCAAGGTATAAAACTGCAATTCCCAGTACCGTCATGAAGGTTGTCCACAATTTAGGATAACGATGCTGACTTTCGGGCAGGAGATCACTTGCACCTATATACAGGAAAAACCCGGCAAATAATGAAAGTACCAATCCGAATAAAGACTGCGGCAGTTTAAACAAAAATGTTACCAGTACTCCAATAAACGGAGTGGTGGCATCCACAATCAACCATCTGAAAGCATTACGGGCTTTGCCTTCATTCTTAAGGACCATATTTACAGTGTTCAAACCATCAGAAAAATCATGCACCATCACTGCCACAGCAATTATTAAACCAATGGATTTGGATATTTGAAAAGCCAGCCCGATTCCGATCCCATCAAGAAAACTATGTATCGATAAGCTTCCGGCACCCAGATTTGCCCTTCTCTCAGAATGACCTGCATGGCTATGAATATGCAGGATAGACAGACGGTCAAGGATCATATAAATAATAAATCCAAGAGTAACCGTTGAGGTAAGAGTACCAAAACTATACTTTTTGCTTCCCAATTCCATGGCTTCCGGTAACAAGTCAAAAAACACAACACCAATTACAGCACCAGCGCTAAAGCCAAGGATCAGTCGCAGTTTGTCCTGAAAGCGCAAAGCAAATAATCCACCAAGCATGGTTGAACAAAATGTTACGAAGCAAATTAAATATATCATTGATTTCCGCCTTCTTATGCAATATGACTGATCACGAAATAGGGTTGATTCATTAAATCCGAATTAAAACCCGGATACAAACCTGCCTGATCCGATCCCCCGTTTATTTCAAAGTAATACTGAAGAGGGTATGGAGAACCGGTATAAGCCGCTGGTATGGATGCCACATAACGATTACCCTGCAATTGCATCTTAATGGTTTCGTACCTTTCAGCATGATTCACATGACGATAATACAACCGTACCGACGCAGGATCTTTATCAACTGTCAGTTCAAGATTAAGGGGTTCTCCGGTTTTAAGTCCTTCAGGCTGTGTATGACTGCAAAGGGGATTAATCCGGACAGGTCGTCCCATAGCTTCCTGAATTGCCGGTCTGACATTACCCTCGTCTATTACAGTACCGGGTGTCTTTTCCAATACACCGGCCATGAAGGCGATGTCCTCATCTATTGCTGGCAATCTTGTGAGCCAGTGACCACGTATAACTTCATTTTCTCCTATAGTTATATCCGGCATATAGATATCTTTTGCCCTGTCAGCAAGATCGGCCCAGAAGCCCCGGGCTTTTCTGTAATACTTCAGCGATTCCTCCAGTGCATTTCCGGAGTTGCTCTGTTGAAATATTCCATATAACACTCCTGCACGGAATTTTGCTGCAAAAAAACGACCAAGGCCAATAACCATAGACACATCAAAAGAAATTCTCCTGTATTCCGGCCTGTTCTTACCTTCGGCCAGTGCATCAGCCTGCATCAGATACCTGGCTGCGGTGTCGGCATAATCCTCTAACCATTGAGCAACCTCTACCGGAGTGTATTTGCCGCTCCTCTTTCCCTTAAGCAATTCTGCCGCAAAATCGTTGATCCGCAGGAACAACTGAGGATCGAGAGGACTAACATTTCCGAATACACGGGGTGCCGGGCTGTCATTATAAGGATTTCTTTTACCCGGATCAGGAATAGACTGGTTTAAGTACATTTCAGGCCAGTATGTATTGTTCCCTGCTGAAGCGGCATGCGAAGTCACAACAACCGGAAGTATTCGCGTAGAATTTGCCAGTGCTTTTTCGACAGCTTCAGCACCGGGGCCAAACTGCATTTTAAGGTAACGGCGCCATACATCGGGATCAGTATCAGGATTGTAGGTCAGTCTGCCAAAAATCCTGAGGCTGTAATTATATTTTTCCCAGTCCCATCGCGGTTTAAGGGTTTGATCAAGATAACCGCATCTGTCTCCGGCAATGCCTGATCCGCGGCGGCCTTTGAAAGAAAGCGGCTCCATCAGTTCAACACCTGCACTTCCACAGAAACTGAATGCTTTTGAGTGGGCTGCACTTACCAGCGGATCACCCCATACCAGCAAACGCTGAGTGCCCGGCCATATACGATGCAATACCCCAAAACGCCTGTCTTCACGCATTAGATCTCCGTAACCGTACCGGGTAAAACTACGTGACCCTGCACTGAGTTTCATCAAACCGGATTCCTGTCTTTCCGGTCTGGGTATTTCAAGTTCCCGGATGTCGGCCTGATGATAGGGCATACCCAAAAATTCTCCCCAGTATTTGGGAGATACATTTACAGGCATACCAGTGGCCAATGCTGTTTCAATCATTGTGTAATCTATTCCCTTCGCATGCATATCTATCTCTACCTTCCGGCCGCAGGTAGCCACACCATCAAATATCGTTTTCCAGAAATCGTAATTTCCTTCATTTACCCCGCTCTCGCCGTGGATACGAAACGTAATACCGCTTATGGCAGGGCAGGCTTTCAACAATTCCCTCAAGGCATCGCGGCAATATGGAGCGTGGGTTTCGGGTGTCAGACCCTCAATTGTGTAATTTGGATTCGGACTGTTAAGCCATTGGTACCCGTGCATCCAGATCCCCAATTGAAACCCGATACCCCTGGCCTGAGTCTCCTCACTTATAAATTTGAGCATTTCGAGATTTCGGTCACGCTCGGAATCAGGTAGTTGTGGCACCCTTACATTATAACCGGGCACAGACAGAAGAAAAGGATATGCAAAAAGGAAATAACCGTCAGTCACATTCCGGAGAAAATCATAACCTATACCAAGGCTCAGGTTGAAACGGTTAAAGCGATGGGTGGTCATCATAGTGAGGTATTTTGGCCACATTTCACGGTCATTGTACCATGGCTTATCTTCCACATCGCTGACAAATAACCTGTTAAGACTACGGATGGCATTAGCCGGTTGCTCAATGACAGGTTCCCGGATAACAAGTGTGTCGAGCGGCTGAACCGAGTTTTGCACGCGGTCAGTAAGTTCAAGCAAAGCGTAAACAAGTCCCCGCTGATCATATCCGCAGGCTAATAAAAACTGTTTGCCCCCTGATTTTACCGGCAGCAGGCCAAGGGCTTCGGGAACAGAAGGGATAACTGCCTTTGCCTCATTGAGCCGCTTTAGTGCTAAAGGTGATTCAGAGCCTGCAACAACTATATTTATGTCACCCGGTTTGGTCTTACCCGGTTTTTCATATCTTTTGACAATTATCCCATGTGATTGAAGTGCGCCCTCAAGTTCCTTTATTGCCCACTGAGCGGGACGAGATCCCGCCACAGGATCGGCCGGATCGGTAGTTATTGTAACTGCCCCCGAATATAACCCGGGGAAACCTATGGAAGATACTCCGATCGTAGCAATCC
>JBAVOD010000526.1:0-10137 GCA_049691735.1 Bacteroidales bacterium | reverse complement strand
GGAGAACCGTGGTTAAATTAACGAAAAACCATTATTCTTTTCCAAATTTACAATAATACCCGTAAGGATAAGGATTATTAGATCATGATCGGAATAGAAATTTCTTAAAAGCCCTATATACTTTAGTTATAATCAATAGCAAGTATAAAAAAGCCCAAATAATGGGCAAAATATGAGCATTGTACGTTTCGCTCACAAACAGTTGAATTCATGTTATTTTATGCCTATTTCAAACCTTCAATTAATGGGAGTGTAAATTGATTGTATATAAATATAGTATTAACAAACGAGCAATATATGAGCATTTGTTTTGATATACACATATAGCCGGTTTATTAAACTTAATTTTAGACAATTCTTTTGCCCCAAGCCCCCTGCCCCCAGTTCCCTGCCCTCTAGTGCCTGCCTTCGGGCGTCCGGCCTTTTACTTCATTCTTCTTTGCGCCTTTGCGCCTTTGCGAGAAACCGAAAATTTCACGCTAAGACGCTAAGTGGCCAGGAATATTTTGTCTTTGGCGGAGAGAGGGGGATTAACTTCGTTGATCGCCCCGAGGGAGAGCTTCAAAGTCAAATTATTCCTTTACGCGTGAGGCGCGTAAAGTTTTTTTATTTTACACCTATCCTCACTCGTGTGGGCACGGCTCGGCTACGTGTAAAATAAAACTGGCCGCAAGTGCGGCCAGGAATAATTTGCCTTTGGCGGAGAGAGGGGGATTCGAACCCCCGGTGCCCTTTTGAGGCACACACGCTTTCCAGGCGTGCCAGTTAAACCACTCCTGCATCTCTCCTTAACCTAACTTCGAATGCTTTGAATCAGGCGGCGCAAATTACAAATAATTTCAGAATCATATAGATTATTATGGCCAGAAAGGTGCAGCCCCCAGCTCCCTGCTCCCTGCCTCACGTCACTTCCCCCGCCATCGGCCTTCCTAAACACTTTATCACCTCATCCCTGGTGGAACAGTTCCCAAGCAGAAACATCAGCTTAGTCACCGATGCCTCCGACGTTATGTCCTTCCCGCTTACCACACCCGCTGCAAGCATCCCCCTGCTGGTCTCGTAAAGCCCCATCTCAACACTCCCGCCATGGCACTGAGTAACATTAAAAATAATCCCTCCCCTTGCTATGAACGCTTTGAGTTCCTCAAGGAACCAGCTGTAGGTCGGCGCATTGCCCGACCCGAAAGTCTCAATAATCAGCCCTCGGAGCCCCATCGTGTTTGTCACAGCCTGAACAAGATTCCTGCCTATCCCCGGGAACAGCTTGAGGATCGCCACATTGGTGTCAAAAGTCTTGTGAACAATAAGCTCTTTGGAGGGATCAGGATAATGTATCAGATTATAATTGAACTTCAGATGCAGACCAACCTCAACCAGCGGCGGGTAATTGGGTGAATTGAATGCATCAAAATGCTCGGCACTGAACTTAGTCGTCCGGTTCCCGCGCGTAAGCTCTTTATCAAAATAGATACAGACTTCAGGTACAAGTGGCAAACCGTTTTCCTTTGCAGCAGCAATCTCGATTGCTGTCAGGAGATTCTCCCTTCCGTCGGTTCGTAGAAGCCCTATCGGCAGCTGAGATCCTGTAAAGATCACAGGCTTCCTCAGATTCTCAAGCATGAAACTGAGCGCTGAAGCCGAATAAGCCATTGTATCAGTTCCGTGAAGCACAACAAACCCATCAAATTCGGTATAGTTCTCCTCAATGGCTTCAGCCATCTTGATCCATACCCCCGGATCGATATTGGATGAATCCTTTACCGGATTGAAAGTGATCGACTGAAGGTTAAATCCAAACTTGCCCAGTTCGGGTACATGGTCTGTAATATGCTTGAAATCAATAGGAACAAGCGATTCCGTTACCGGATCATGCACCATGCCAATTGTGCCGCCTGTGTATATTATGAGTATAGATGTTTCCTTATTTTCCATGCCATCAGATCAGAGTTTGAAAAGTTCAACAGAATTTGCGAATGTAACAGAAGCAACCTCCTCTTTGTCGATTCCGCATATTTCAGCCAGTTTATCCAGAATTATACAAAGATACGAACTCTCATTCCTTTTTCCTCTATTCGGCACCGGTGCAAGATAAGGTGAATCTGTCTCCAGAACTATATTTGTACAACCCACTTCCTTAACTGTTTTGTCAAGTCCCGAATTTTTGAAAGTCACAATTCCGCCAATGCCCAGCTTAAATCCAAAGGTTACCGCTTTTTCAGCATCACTGACCGATCCGGTGAACGCATGAAATACTCCTTTTATTCCTGAACCCCTGAACTCTTCAAGTGCTTCAAAAACTTCCCTGAACGAATTCCTGCAATGGATAACTACAGGCAACCCTGTTTCAATGCCAAACGCAACCTGCAACCTGAAAGCTTTTATTTGCTCATTGATATGCGTCCTGTCCCAATAAAGATCAATCCCGATTTCGCCTATTCCATAGAATTTATGGCTGGCAGTCAACTCTGTCAACCTGTCGAGCTGTTCCTGATAGTCATCCTTTACGGAGGTTGGATGAAGCCCGATCATGGGATAGCAAATGCCGGGGTAACGAGCTTCAGATGAAAACATACTATTGACAGATTCCACATCAATGTTCGGCATCAGGAGTTTAATGACGCCATTCTGAACAGCCCTCTCAACAACCTGATCCCTGTCAGAATCAAATTCCGGCAGATAAATATGCGTATGCGTGTCGATAAGCTCCATCAGACCAGACCCTGCGCCATCATGGCATTTGCCACTTTTACGAAACCTCCGATATTTGCCCCGTCAACATAGTTTATGTATCCGTCCGGCCTGGTCCCGAATTTCACACAGGTGCTGTGAATGTTTTTCATTATTGTATGTAACCGTTCATCTACTTCTTCATGCGACCATGGAAGCCGCATCGAGTTCTGAGTCATTTCCAGTCCTGAAGTGGCCACTCCTCCGGCATTTGCTGCTTTGCCCGGAGCGTAGAGGATCCCTGCATGCTGAAATATCCCTACTGCATCAATGGTTGCCGGCATATTGGCTCCTTCAGCAACGCATTTGCACCCGTTACCGACCAGTGTTTTGGCTTCATCGGCGGTGATCTCGTTCTGGGTCGCATTTGGCATGGCGATGTCGCACTTTATGCCCCATGGCCGCTGACCTTCGAAATAATCAACTCCGTATTTCCGGGCATATTCGCTTATCCTTCCCCTCCGCACATTTTTGAGTTCCATAATATACCCGAGCTTTTCGGCATCAATACCCTTCGGATCATAAACAAATCCGTTGGAGTCAGATGAAGTAACAACTTTGCCGCCAAGCTCTGTTACTTTTTCAGTTGCATACTGGGCTACGTTTCCCGACCCCGATATGCATACTGTTTTCCCTTTAAACGACTGGCCTCTGGTTGCAAGCATTTCCTGCGCAAAATAGGTAACACCATAGCCTGTTGCTTCAGGCCTGATAAGCGAACCGCCCCATTCGATACCTTTACCTGTGAGAACACCACTGAACTCGTTCTTAAGCCTCTTGTACTGCCCGAACAGAAAGCCTATCTCACGGCCGCCCACCCCGATGTCGCCTGCCGGTACATCAGTATCAGGACCTATATGACGGAACAGCTCTGACATAAAGCTTTGACAAAATCTCATCACCTCGTTGTCGGACTTTCCCTTTGGATCGAAATCCGATCCGCCCTTTCCTCCACCCATGGGCAGTGTGGTAAGACTGTTCTTGAAAACCTGCTCAAATGCAAGAAATTTGAGGATCCCGAGATTAACAGTCGGGTGAAATCTTAATCCACCTTTATATGGCCCTATGGCACTGTTCATTTCTATCCTGAACCCTCTGTTGATCTGGATTTCGCCCTTGTCGTCGAGCCAGGGTACTCTGAATATTATAGTCCGTTCAGGCTCGGCCATCCTCTCAAGGATCCTGGCATATTTATATTTGGGATTTTCTTCGATGTAAGGAATAAGCGACTCCGCAACCTCCTGGACAGCCTGGTGAAACTCATTTTCGCCCGGATTTTTCGCTTTAAGCGTCGTCATGAACTGTTGTACCTGTGGATTCATAAGTTTAAAGTTAGATTACGTTAAAATTAAATGATTTAAAATTAAATAAACTTTCGGATCGTAAGCAGAATCCCTGAAATTATCAACAAGTTCTGTAAATGTTACCGGGATAGCATCTCACAACTCCTTTGAATTCCATCTGGAGCAATAAAGGGGAGAGCTTATTTATCGGGATTTCGAGCGACCTGCATATATGATCAATGGTCGCCTCTCCTTCATTCACTATCATTTCGAAGATTTTTTGTTCTGTCTCATTCAGGTCCGAAAACAAGCTCCTCTGGACAGGCATTGACTTTTCAGGGTTCCAGTTCAGAAAATATTCAATATCTGCAGCGGTCTCCACGAGTGCGGCTTTATTACTTTTGATCAGACTGTTGCACCCTGACGACCACTGATCTCCCGTCCTTCCGGGAACAGCAAATACATCCCTGTTATATGAATTCGCCATGTCAGCTGTAACGAGCGCGCCGCCCTTTATGCCCGATTCAACTACAAGTGTAGCATCAGAAAGCCCTGCTATGATCCTGTTCCTTTTGAGGAAGTTGTTCCTTTCAGGCAGAGCGTCGGATATGAAATCGGTAAGCAGTCCGCCGTTGCTTACCATCGATTTGGCAACGGCCATGTGAGGCGAAGGATAGATCATCTTAAATCCATGTCCAAGTACCCCGATAGTCGGCAGGTTATTCGCCAGGGCAGCCTTATGAGCTGTAATATCAATGCCGTATGCCAGTCCGCTTACAATAACCAGGTCGGGGTGGCTTTTCGCCAGTGAACTTACGATCTCGTCACATTTTTCTTTCCCGTAAAGTGTGGCACTTCTTGTTCCAACGATACTCAACATTTTAGGCCGGTTCAGATCGCAGTTGCCCTTGAAGTAGAAAACGACGGGTGAATCATCACACTGGCGCAGCCTGAATGGATAATCGTTGTCAAGGTAGAAATATGTTCTTATTTTATATCTGGTGACATACTCCACTTCCCTCTCCGCATCCTTCAGATAAGACTTTTCACCTATGTAGGAGGCAAGACCAGCACCGATCCCGGGAATTTTTACAAGTGTTTTATACGGCTCATTAAACACTGCTTCCACATCGCCGAAATACGAAACAAGCTTACGGGCATTTATATCACCGACCCTTGGTATTAGCCCTAATGCAATCTTATGCTTCAGAGAAACTTCAGACACAGCACCGGAAATTGAGACACCCAAATATAAAAAAAATGTAGAACCATTTCCCCGAATGGTTCTACATTTTTAATTCATATTGTGCAGTTTCTTGCCAGCACCTCTTTGTCCCCCTCCCAGGGGGACCGCAGGGGGTCGCCTCCCCATTCACAGAAGTTTCTTGCCAGCACCTCTTTGTCCCCCTCCCAGGGGGCCAAGCGTTAAGAAATAGCCCTGTGGGCTATTTTAGCGCAGGAGCCAGCCTGCAGGGCCAGACTGTGGTGGGGACTTCAGGGGGTCGCTAAATCCAAGGCAGTCGCTTAAATCACCCCCATATCCACCATCGAATTGGCTACTTTCAGGAACCCTGCGATATTTGCACCCTTAACATAATCTATATACCCGTCGGGTCTCTTACCATATCTGACGCACTGACCGTGGATGTTATCCATTATTTCGTAAAGCCTGCCATCTACTTCCTTGCTGTTCCACCTGAGCTTCATTGCATTCTGGGTCATCTCAAGCCCTGATGTGGCAACACCACCAGCATTAACGGCCTTGCCCGGAGCGAACAGAATGTTGTTCTTCTGAAATAGTTCGATAGCTTCCGGAGTACACCCCATGTTTGAGATCTCGGCTACAAGCATTACCTTATTGTCAATAAGAATTTTTGCATCTTCGCCGTTAAGCTCGTTCTGAATAGCGCATGGAAGAGCGATGTCGACCTTTACTTCCCAGGGCTTTTTGCCTTCGTGGAATTCAACTCCCTCGAACGCATACGAATATGGCTTTACTATATCCTGATTGGAAGCCCGAAGGTCGAGCATGTAATCTATTTTCTTTCCTGAAATTCCATCAGGATCGTATACGTAACCATCAGGACCTGAAATTGTAACAACCTTTGCCCCGAGCTCTGTTGCCTTCAGGGCTGCTCCCCATGCAACATTCCCGAATCCCGAAATTGAGATCACTTTACCCTTCAGGTCTTCATTCCTTGTTGCCAGCATTTCGCGGGTAAAATAGATCCCTCCGAATCCTGTTGCCTCCGGCCTGATGAGCGACCCACCCCAGTTGATCCCTTTGCCTGTGATAACACCCGTGTGGTCCCCCTTCAGCTTTTTATACATCCCGTAGAGGAAGCCTATCTCGCGGCCGCCTACTCCAACATCACCTGCGGGAACATCAGTTTCGGGACCAATATGCTTCCATAGTTCGAGCATGAAAGACTGACAGAACCTCATTACCTCGGCGTTTGACTTTCCTTTCGGGTCAAAGTCCGATCCTCCCTTTGCACCACCCATGGGCAGGGTAGTCAGGGCATTCTTGAAAATCTGTTCAAATCCAAGGAACTTCAGAATCGAAAGATTTACACTTGGATGGAAGCGCAGGCCACCTTTATAAGGACCGATAGCATTATTGAACTGGATCCTGTGACCAAGGTTCACCTTTACATTGCCCTCATCATCAACCCAGGGTACCTTGAATGTCACAATCCTGTCGGGCTCAACAATCCTGTCAATTATATTGACGGATTCAAAGTGGGGATTTTCATTGTAAACTTCTTCTATAGATTCGAGTACCTCTCTTACTGCCTGTAAATACTCAACTTCCCCGGGATGCTTCTTCTCGAGGTTGTTCATTATTTTATCTACATTCATTATTTTGATATTTGGTTAATAATTATAACGGAGACTCAAAGTTGAGCGCTATTTTATTCATTAAAAATGATTTAACTCATACTATCTCAGGGCTAGTCTTTTATCATCGGGGCATATGAATTCAGCGAATTGATAACTTTTTCCTTTTCCTTGCCCGTAAGTGCACTGATGTAAATTGGAGGGTATTTGGCTACACCCTGGTTAAGCCTCTGATAAAGCGTAATGCTCTGTATAAGGCCGAAAAACCGTTTTTCAGATTTGTATCCCGAGAAGCTCATTTTATTTATTTCAACCGAATTCTTCTTCCCCCCGAAGATGCCCGAATTGAAATACCTGATTACTATGTTGCTGCCATCATCGGAGAAGTAAATGAACTGGTAATTCATATACATGGGCATAAATAACATAACAAGGTAGCAGACAACAAAAATGGCAGTCCAGGCAGTCTGGCCAAGTCCCAGCACCGGGTATCTTATCAGATCTGCCGCATAAGTAAGGAAAATGTATAGCAGAAAAAGAACTGTCGCAACGAACAGCTTGATCCTTATGCTGATGATAGTTTTGCTGTTATCAAAGGTCATAATTTTGGATTTTAAATGCCAAATTCTTTCTGCAATCCGGATATTAAATTATCTGGCTAGTAATAAGTGTCTTATCTCCTCATCTTAAAAAACTTCTCCACAAGCTCGCCGCATTCTTTCTTCATGACCCCGGATGTCACAGTTGTTTTTGGATGGAGTAATAACCCCTTTATGTTGGTATATCCCCTGTTTTTATCATCAGTACCATAGACAAGTCTTCCTGCCTGGCTCCAGCCAAGGGCTGCCGCACACATCGCACAAGGTTCAACGGTGACGTACACTGAGCATTCCGTAAGGTATTTGCCGCCAATCCAGTCAGTTGCAGCTGTTATTGCCTGCATTTCGGCATGCGCTGTCGGGTCCCTCAGAGTCTCAGTCATGTTATGTGCCCTGGCAATTATCATATTATTACATACAACCACAGCTCCGATAGGGACTTCCTGTTTCTCAACAGCTTTTCCGGCTTCAGCCAGGGCTGCCGCCATAAAGTGTTCATCCTGGTTCATCTTCATGGACGAAGGAAAAATTAAAAGTAAAAAGAAATACTGACTATTTCAACATTCGTATGTTTATTAAATACGACGTTCATAATAAAACCTGAAGTGCTGAACAATTGCAGTGGCTAATTTTTTTACTTTTGTTGAAATCTAATAACTGAATTATGTACAGGACAAATACATGCGGAGAGCTTAATATGGAATTTACGGGCATGAGAGTCACCTTATGCGGATGGGTGCAAAAATCAAGGGACCTTGGTGGGATGACTTTTGTAGATCTCCGCGACAGGTATGGAATAACCCAGCTTGTCTTCAACACGGAGACAAACAGTGAGCTCTGCGAAAAGGCGAGGAAGCTCGGACGCGAGTTTGTTATACAGGCAAAGGGAATTGTAAGGGAGAGAAGCAATAAGAATCCCAGGATGCCCACCGGAGATGTTGAGATTGAAGTTGAAGAGCTTAATATTCTTAACAGGAGTGAGGTACCGCCTTTTACTATCGAGGAAGATACCGATGGAGGTGAGGAGCTGCGTATGAAATACCGTTACCTTGATCTCAGGAGGAACAGCGTCAAGAACAATATTATCCTTCGTCACAAGGTGGCCGGGGAAGTCCGCAGGTATATGGATTCGATCGGATTTATTGAGGTTGAAACTCCAATGCTCATCAAATCGACTCCTGAGGGTGCACGTGACTTTGTTGTCCCATCGAGGATGCAGCCCGGGACCTTCTACGCACTTCCGCAATCACCTCAGACATTAAAGCAGCTACTTATGGTCGCCGGATTCGATAAATACTTTCAGCTGGTAAGATGTTTCAGGGATGAAGATCTAAGGGCGGACCGGCAGCCTGAATTCTCGCAGATCGATTGCGAGATGTCGTTTGTTGAAAGAGAAGATGTCCTCAATACATTTGAAGGCCTTACCAGGTATCTTTTCAGGACTATAAAAGGGATTGAATTCAGCGAGCCGTTCCTGAGGTTGCCATATTACCAGGCAATGGAGACCTACGGGAACGATAAGCCCGACATGCGTTTTGGAATGAAGATATCAAACCTTACAAAGATCGTTAAGGGCCACGGTTTTCAGGTTTTTGACAGTTCCGATTATATCGGAGCGATCTGCGCTGAAAAGTGCTCCGAATATTCAAGAAAGCAGATAGATGAACTGACCGAATTCGTAAAGCGACCGCAGATAGGAGCTAAGGGACTTGTCTGGCTGAAGTACGGCGCTGACGGTTCTCTTAAGTCTTCGGCTGACAAGTATTACACACCTGACGATTTGAGGCAATGGACTGAAGCAATGTCGGCGAAACCTGGTGATCTGATCCTGATCCTGGCAGGCAGCCATTTCAAAACACTTACAGCACTTTCAGAGCTAAGGCTTGAGATGGGCACCAGGTTGGATCTCAGAAAAAGCGATACGTTCATGCCGCTTTGGGTTATCGATTTCCCGCTTTTTGAATGGGACGCTGAAACCCAAAGATTCTATGCGATGCACCATCCGTTCACATCTCCCCGGTCCGAAGACCTTGGTATGATGGAAACTGATCCCGGAAAGGTAAGAGCAAACGCCTACGACCTTGTAATAAACGGTGTTGAGATCGGTGGCGGATCCATTAGGATCCACGACGCCCAGGTTCAGAAGCTGATGTTCAGGATACTGGGATTTACAGACGAGGAGGCAGCCGACCAGTTTGGCTTTCTGCTGAACGCATTCAGGTACGGTGCTCCCCCCCACGGAGGGATCGCATTTGGCTTCGACCGATGGGTTGCAATGCTGGGGGGACAGGAATCAATCCGCGATTTCATCGCCTTCCCCAAAAACAATTCCGGCAGGGATGTAATGCTTGACACGCCTTCTAAAATTTCAGACAAACAGCTTGAGGAACTGAATCTGGTAATAAAAAGTCCGAAGGATAAACTCTGATACTTTAGTTATTCTTTGCGTTTTTAAGGTTGATCAGAATTACTCCGTTCGCACCTCTTGATCCGTATATTGTCGCGGCAGATCCCTTAAGTACCTCAATTGATCTTACAGTCTGGGGCTGTATATAATCTATTGAAGTTGCAGGAACGCCATCCACCACAAACAACGGATCGGTGCCCGCGGTGATTGTTGAAATCCCCCGGATCAGAATTCTTGTTCCGATGACCTGCACTCCGGGTACTTCGCCGCTGATCATATC
>JBAVOD010000525.1:0-2223 GCA_049691735.1 Bacteroidales bacterium | reverse complement strand
TTTCGACGGTTGGTCACATGTTTTGCATGGCTGAAAAACTTTAGTTATGAATATGAAGAAATCATTACTCCTTATAAGTTTCCTGTTTTCAGCATTCATTTCCGTTATACCGCAGACGGCCTTTTCGGGAAGCGATCTGAGTTCTGAATACAACAGGGCTATGGACCTTTTCAATAAAGAGAAATATGCTGCTGCGACCCCCATGTTTGATGCCATAGTCAGGGACGGCAGCGGCGCCAATGAAACCCAGAGGTCGGATGCTCAATATTACTCGGCAATGTCGGCACTTAAACTTTTCAGCCCCGATGCTGAATACAGGATGGTCATTTACCTTTCAACACATCCCGAAAGCCCGAAAATTAATGAAGCAAGGCTCGCACTCGGCGATTATTTTTACCAGAACAAGAATTACAGGAAAGCTGTATCCTGGTATGAATTGCTGAACAGGCAGGAACTCAGCAGCGATAAGCTGCCCGAATATTTCTTCAGGTACGGCTATTCACTTTACATGAAAGGAGAAAAGGACAAGGCTCTCAGTATGTTTGCGGAAATCAAGGATATAGATACCGATTACACTGCCCCGGCACTCTATTACTATTCGCATATCTGTTACGAAAAAAAGATGTACCGGACTGCACTGGAAGGATTTATGAAGCTGAAGGATGATGAGACATTTGGCACAATTGTGCCCTTTTATATTGCCCAGATACTCTACCTCGATAAGGATTATGACGGTATTCTTTCAATTTCACCCGACCTCATTAAGTCGGCTCCGAAGGACAGAGGTATCGAGATGTACAGATTTATCGGGGATGCTTATTACAACAAAGGTAATTACAGGGAAGCACAGACTTACCTCGAGAAATACAATGCAGGTGCAAAGGCATCAGGAAGGGAAGATAAGTATGAACTTGGGTATTGCTATTACAAAAACGGTGAAACTGACAAGGCAATCAAAATTCTCCTTGAGACCGGAGCAAAAAATGATGTGCTGAGCCAAAATATCTGGTTTGTTCTCGGCGACTGCTACCTGCAGAAAGCAGACAAGAAACGTGCTCAGTTCGCCTTCGGCCAGGCTTCACAGATGGATTTTGACAAAAAGATTAAGGAAGAAGCACTGTTCAATTATGCAAAACTCTCATACGAGACTTCTTATTCGCCCTTCGGGGAAGCCATAGCTGCGTTCCAGGAGTATATCGAACTTTACCCCGGCTCGGACAGGATCGAAGAAGCATACAACTATCTGGTTTCGACTTTTACCGAGATGCGGAATTACAGCGCGGCCCTTGCTGCACTTGACAAGATCAGAAATAAAAATGCAAAGCTCGAGGAGGCCTACCAGAGAGTGGCCTTTTTCAGGGGACTTGAGCTGTTCAAGAATATGCAGATCGAACAGTCGGTAGACATGTTCAATAGATCCCTGAAGTATGAGAAATATAACAGGGAACTCAGGGCAAGGGCGATCTACTGGAGAGGAGAGGCGTATTACCGTCTCGGTCAGTTTGAGGATGCAAATAATGATTATGAGCAGTTCATGGGCATTCCGGGTGCGGCGGGAATGACTGAATATTCTCTGGTTCGGTATAACCTTGGATATACCCGGTTCAACCTTAAGGATTATTCAGGAGCTCTGACCAGCTTCAAGGCATTTGAGACCGGGTACCTGAATGCAAAACCTGAGATCCAGGTTGATACAAAACTAAGGATTGCAGACTGTTATTATATCACAACCGATTATCCCCAGGCTATAAGTTATTACGACAGAGTGATAGCAAATGGTAAAACTGATGTGGATTATGCAATGTTCCAGAAAAGCTTCTGTCTGGGACTTACAAAAAACCAAAAGGGGAAAATTGACCTTCTTACACTGCTGGTCACTAAATATCCTTCATCATCCTATGTGCCGAATGCAATTTACGAAAGGGGGAGGGCCTACCTGGTAATGGAGGATTACACCCGTGGTGAAGCTGACTTTATAAATGTAATCGCAAACTACCCGTCAAGCCCGTTTGTCCCAAGATCAATAGTCCAGCTTGGCCTTCTTTATTATAACCAGGGAAATAACCAGCAATCTGTTGAACAGTTCAAAAAGGTCATCGCGAATTATCCCTCTACACCTGAGGCAAGATATGCGATGACAGGACTTAAGAACACCTATGTCGACATGAATGATGTTGAGAGCTATTTTACTTATGCCGGTACTATCGGGTACGGAGATGTGAC
>JBAVOD010000524.1:0-3889 GCA_049691735.1 Bacteroidales bacterium | reverse complement strand
GTACTACGTCGGGGATTATATATTCAAGCAGTCTCTGATAGTGCGTTATTACAATTGTTGAGCTGTCGGGACGCTTAAGCCTGTTAACGCCGTTGGCCACTATCCGCAGTGCGTCAATGTCAAGGCCTGAATCTGTTTCGTCGAGAATTGCAAGTTTTGGTTCAAGCATCGCCATCTGGAAGATCTCATTCTTTTTTTTCTCTCCTCCTGAATATCCTTCATTTACCGATCGGTTGGCAAGTTTTGAATCGATCTCGACAAGCTCTTTCTTTTCTCTCATCAGCTTAATAAAATCTGACGCCGACAGCGGGGGAAGTCCATTGTATTTCCTGTGCTCATTGACAGCTGCCTTCATGAAGTTGACCATGCTTACTCCCGGAATTTCAATGGGATACTGGAACCCGAGGAATATGCCTTCCTTTGAACGATCTTCAGGGGCCATTTCCAGGAGGTTCTTTCCGAAATATGTCACGGATCCTTCAACTACTTCAACAAAATCACGTCCTGCAAGAACGGCCGCAAGGGTGCTTTTCCCCGATCCATTGGGTCCAATCAGGGCATGTACTTCACCGGTCTTTACCTCAAGACTGATCCCCTTGAGTATCAGCTTACCGTCAATTGCAGCTTTTAAGTCTTTTATTACGAGCATGAAATTAAATAATTATTGAAAAAACTTTATCCTACACTTCCTTCAAGACTGATCTGCAGGAGCTTTTGTGCTTCAACAGCAAATTCCATCGGAAGCTGGTTTATTACCTCGCGCGCGTACCCGTTAACGATCAGGCCTACAGCATCCTCAGTGGATATTCCTCTCTGGTTGCAATAGAAGATCTGGTCCTCACCTATTTTTGAGGTAGTGGCCTCATGTTCGACCCTGGCGCTCTGGTTGTCCACTTCAAGGTAAGGAAATGTGTGTGCTCCGCATTTATCTCCCATCAGCAGTGAATCGCACTGCGAAAAATTGCGTGCATTCGTGGCGTTCCTCAGGACCTTTACAAGTCCCCGGTAGCTGTTCTGACCAAAGCCTGCAGAAATCCCCTTTGATACAACCGTGCTTTTGGTATTCTTTCCTATGTGGATCATTTTGGTGCCCGTATCGGCCTGCTGATGATTGTTTACGACAGCAACCGAATAAAATGCACCTGTCGAATTGTCGCCCCTGAGAATGCACGACGGATATTTCCAGGTAATAGCAGACCCGGTTTCAATCTGGGTCCAGGATATCTTGGAATTTTCACCCTTGCACATTCCGCGCTTCGTGACAAAATTGAATACTCCCCCCTTGCCGTTCTTGTCGCCCGGATACCAGTTCTGAACCGTCGAATACTTCACTTCGGCATTTTTCTCTGCAATTATCTCGACTACGGCAGCATGCAGTTGGTGCTCATCTCTCATAGGCGCAGTGCAGCCTTCGAGATAGCTGACGTAGGCCTCCTCATCGGCTACGATCAGGGTCCGCTCAAACTGCCCTGTATTTGCCGAGTTGATCCTGAAATAGGTTGAGAGTTCCATCGGACACCTTACACCTTTTGGTATATAGCAGAATGAACCGTCGCTGAAGACCGCGGAGTTAAGCGATGCAAAGAAATTGTCGGTATATGGCACGACGCTGGCCAGGTATCTTTTTACGAGATCGGGATATTCCCTTACGGCTTCGCTGAATGAACAGAAAATAATTCCCATCTCCGCAAGTGTTTCCCTGAATGTTGTTTTCACCGAGACACTGTCAAATACGGCATCTACGGCCACGCCCGACAGATATTTCTGCTCTTCGAGCGGGATCCCGAGTTTGTCGAAGGTCCTTTTAAGTTCAGGATCGATCCCATCAACGCCATCGGATGCAACCCTTTGCTTCGGAGCAGCATAATAAATTATATCCTGATAATCAATAGGTGGTATTTTCAAGTTGGCCCAGGTGGGCATCTTCATCGTCAGCCATTGACGATAAGCCTTAAGCCGGAACTCAAGCAGCCACTCAGGTTCGTTTTTCTTTTTCGATATAAGCCGGACGACGTCCTCACTGAGGCCCTTCGGTATTCTTTCAGTTTCGATATCACTGTAAAAGCCGTACTTGTATTCACCTGTTGTGACATCGTTGATTATTTTATCCTGATCTTTTTCCATCGACTTGATTTCTCCCACACTAACAAGTCCCGCAACCCTTTGTTAGGATCTTAATTATATTTAATCTAAATAAACATGCAAAAATATTAAAAATATTGCGAATTTAAGGAGCCGGGCCTGAAATTTCTTAACAATCTGTTACAGTACTCTCAGAAAACCTGTTTTGCTTCCTCATTCCGGAAAATATTTATAAATTTCACGCTTTTTAATAAGCATCTGATCAAAGCCTTAAAACCGGTCTTATGTTCAAACCATTCGGTTCACTTCTGATAAGGAACAGCAAGAAGTTGTTCATCTCTACAATGATTATGCTTTCACCCGCATTTTTGTTCGCATCTGACAGACAGGCGCTCCCCATGATAGGGCCTGTCAGGGTGGAATTTGTCATTTTCGGGCTGATCCTTCTTTGTGTCGCACTGTTCCACAAGCAGACTTTCTGGGTGGCGGTAATCGGGTTAACGGTTCTCCTTACTTTCAAGATTATATTTATTCCGGGATTCCACCTTGGAGAGCATTTCTTTGGCTCAGCGCCTATGCTCGATCAGCTGATGCACAAAAATCTGCGCCAGGGTGAATGGGGTATTATGCTGAACCTTCTCGGGCTTTTGCTTGGATTTGCAGTGCTTTCAAAAATATTTGAGGAGTCGAAAGTTCCGGACATGCTTCCCAAATACCTGCCCGATGACTGGAAGGGCCCCTTCCTCCTGCTGATATTTGTATTTGTCCTCTCTTCATTCCTCGACAATATTGCAGCTGCTCTTATCGGAGGGACGATTGCTCTTGTTGTTTTCAATAAGCAGGTCCATATCGGATATATCGCTGCCCTTGTTGCAGCAAGTAATGCCGGCGGAGCAGGGAGTGTTGTGGGAGATACGACAACAACAATGATGTGGATAGACGGTGTGAGTGCGTTTAATGTGCTGCATGCTTACGTTGCATCTGGTGTAGCGCTGCTGTTTTTTGCCTGGTTTGCTTCGCATCAGCAGGACAGATACCAGCGTATCCAGAAGAATCCACGCACGGATATTAAAGTGGATTGGGTGAAGATCTTCAATGTCGGACTTATCCTTGCCGGCGCCATAATCTCAAACATTTTATATGACATGCCGGCTCTGGGTGTATGGATCGCCTTGCTTATCGGGGCTATTTCAAGGCGTGTCCCATGGAAAGAAGTACCTGGCGCTCTCAAGGGAACGATTTTCCTTCTTTGTCTTGTCTTTAGCGCTTCGTTGATGCCTGTTGAAGAGCTTCCAGCTGCCTCGTGGGTCACTGCTTTTGCCCTGGGAGCACTCTCTTCAGTATTCGATAATATCCCCCTTACAAAACTCTGTCTCGATCAGGGGTATTATGACTGGGGGATGCTGGCATATACTGTCGGATTCGGCGGCTCGATGATATGGTTCGGATCCTCGGCAGGTGTTGCCATTACAAACAAATTCCCTGAAGGCCGTAATGTCATTCAATGGGTGAAAAACGGATGGCACGTTGCAGCCGCTTACGTAATAGGGTTTATGGCCCTTTATCTTACCCTCGGCTGGGAGCCTGGCAGCAACAACGAACATAAGATTTCCAGCCGCAATATTCCTGAATTTCCGATTGGCGCGAAAACCCTTGGTGATTCCGGAAAAGGAGCCAGCTTGTATTGGGTTCACCCCTAACTCCCTAAAGGCATACGCGTCAACTTAAGTCTCGATACAATTTCTTTTGCACACCAGCTATCATGACAATACGTTGTTAACTTTACGTGGTTTTACACAGTGTAATC
>JBAVOD010000523.1:0-2113 GCA_049691735.1 Bacteroidales bacterium | reverse complement strand
CGGCAGGCCGTCCCTTCCGGCGGCTCGCCGCTTCTTCCCCCTTCTTCCAAAATATCAATTAATGACCTGTCATCCTGATCCCGAGTCCTCGGGAGAAGGATCCCCTGATCATTATTCTTTTACTATTCACATTTAGGGTTTTAACAATTTGATATTTGGTATTTTGTTTTAATCGATTATCCATTCGCCGTAGGCGATATGGTTTTGTAGAAAATATGTCCCCATATAATATCTACCGCGTAGGGGTTTCACATGTAAAAAATCTATTGAATTTTTTCCATGAATAATTAATTAGCCTCCCTTATTGCGTCCACTACGGGGCTTTGTCTTCCAGGTAGTTATTACATCGGGCGATGCCCGACGTTAACGTATTTAAGGCCTACGGCCTTTATTGCGGGTTTCATAAACATCACATAATCTTCGCAGCAACCTGATATTCAGATATTGGTTTTCTGAATTCGG
The DNA here is from genome assembly GCA_049691735.1 of Bacteroidales bacterium. Classification (GTDB taxonomy): domain Bacteria; phylum Bacteroidota; class Bacteroidia; order Bacteroidales; family VadinHA17; genus LD21. Next base: position 1,651 of record JBAVOD010000523.1, on the reverse strand, counting down.
ATTTGTGTTTTATAATTTGGGTGCCGCTGGAATCCATATGTTCACCCTTCTCACCTAAAGGATGTCCCCAATGGCTTTATGCTCATGGATCAAGTCTTTTTTAGTTATTTTAATGCTGCTTATTGTTAAAGTTTTACAAATTAAATAAAGCGTTGTGCGGTTGTATTGAACAACAACCACCCCGGTCTATCCTTATATTTAGTATATTTGTAAATATTTTATATTATTATAATGACTTATAATCAGACAGTTGATGTAATAAAAACCACTGCGAAGAAGTACCTTCCCGATGCAGAAGTCTTACTGTTTGGTTCACGTGCCCGTAAAGAGGAACGTACAGAGAGTGATTTTGATATACTCCTGATCACCAATAATGCTCTGACTCCAAAGGAAAAGCTGCCCCTCAGAACCAAGATCAGGAAAGCTTTATTGCTTCTTGGTGTCAGATCCGATATTTTGATTCAAAGTAAATCTGAGGTAGATCAGAAAAAAAATCTTCCAGGTCACATAGTCAGACGGATTCTAAGCGAAGCAATCATACTATGAATAAGGAACAGGATGAGTACCTGAGAAACTGGCTCTTCCGTGCAAAAGAGGATATAGCGGTTATTGATAGTCTCTTTAATTTAGATCCGGTTTTATACGCAAGTACCATTTGCTTCCATGCTCAGCAAGCAGTTGAAAAATTTCTGAAAGCTTTCCTGGTTTATAATAATATTGATTTCCCCAGAACCCATGACAATGACTTCCTGTTGCTTGAATGCCAGAAGATTGATCCGAAATCTTTTGAACTTGACCTGGGAAGCATGTCAGATTTTGGTGTAAACATCAGATACCCTGACGATTTTTACATACCTGATACAGTAGAAACTGTTCAGTACCGTGACGTCGCACATGTAATTCAGGAAATTGTAGAAAGAAAGATAAATCTCTCCAATTAATCTTCAAAAGCAGCCACGACTACTGTAAAAAAGATGTATTACGCCGGATGCTTACAAAAAATCATTGGTGGAAATATTCCTCGATGCATTCATCACTTAGGATAAGATCAAACAGCTTGCATTATAAGCAAAAAGCCCCGGTCTCCCGAGGCTCTGCAGCTTTAATTATTCTTTGTTTTAACTATCAAGGCTCCATTCTTTCCTTTTTTCCCATATAATTCAAAGGCTTTTTCTTTATCAACTTTTGTAATAGACTCTATGCGTTTTGTGTCTATAATTGAAAGCATTTCCTTTTTTTCATTTTGAGTTGATAACAGCTTCCCATCTAATAGTATTAAGAGCTTTGTCGTTACAATAATCTTTGATCCTTCAGTTTTAGACCTTACAATATCATGTCTTTGAAAATTGATATCTGATATTAACGCATGGTCAAGCTGTAAAAAATCAACAACATAAGTAACTGGTTCTTTTGAAGGTTTATGACTTTCTGACAAATTAATAGTTTGTGCGTGTACTTGAATGAATACACTATAAATCAAAAAGATAAATAATCCTCTTTTTTTTAATATTACCCATTAATTCCCGATTTTAAAAAAAACCAAATAAAAAATATCTCGTAAACCATGGCATGGAAAAAGGCAAACTAGAATTAGATCCTCCATAACTAAATGAAGCGCCATATCTATTAATAACATAAGAATCAATAGGGC
>JBAVOD010000522.1:0-6247 GCA_049691735.1 Bacteroidales bacterium | reverse complement strand
ATGTCCATCAGCAGTACTATCGAAGGACTTTTCTGCATATTCAGGTAGAAGTTCTCAGGCATAAAGACATTGCCAATATTCCTGCTTTCATCTTCAATCCAGAGCGGCTCTCCGACCAGGGTTTTGCTGACGGCACTGAAGAGCATATTGCCAAATTGTTCAGAAGATGGTTGTTGCACCTGACCAAGAGAACCGAAGGCAGAGCCTTTATGATTTGCCAGGCCTTCAAGGTCGATTGTCTGATGGCCGCTTTCAGTAAGGTATTTAATTATCCCGGTTTTCCCGCTGCCTGTCAGTCCTCCGACAACAAGCATTTTCCTGGAGGCCGATAATGATTCGAGAACGAAATGCCTGTACGACTTGTATCCGCCTTCAAGTATTACTGTTTCAATCCCGCCAAGAGAAAATAGCCAGGCCATGGCTTCTGACCGCATGCCTCCCCGCCAGCAATGTACCAAAAGCTTGCCTGACGATGCAATTTTCAGGGCTTTCTTTAGCTTCAGGTACATTGACGGGCCTGTCAGTCTGAGTCCTTCAATTATTGATTTGGTCCTGCCGCCTTTACTGTACCAGGTACCGACTGTTTCCCGTTGAGTGTCGCTGAAAAGGGGAATATTTGATGACCCCGGAATATGCCCTGCTGTGAACTCAGAAGGCGACCGGACATCTACTACAGGCAAAGTTTCGGCAAGGCTGAGGAACGTCCTGATTTCTGTTTTAGATATGAGCTGATCTGTCATCCCGTGAAAAATCAGCTCAAATTTGGCATTTTTCTTTTCAGGAAACGGCCTGCCGGCATGTCAATTTTTTGCAAAATGATTGTTAAAGAATTTTTTCAGGTCGTCGATCCTGATGGGTTTGGCAATAAATTCCCGTATGCCCGACATTTCGGCTTTCTGCTTTGAATCAGGCAGGTTATCAGCAGTAAAAGCCACTATAAGCAGGCTGGGATCATGCTCAAGTATTTTCCGGGCAGCTTCGAATCCATCCATTTGCGGCATCAGGAGATCCATAAAAATGACATCATACCTGCGGGTCCTGGCCTGGATGTAGCCCGCAAGGCCATCGTCAGCAAAATCGAATGCATAACCAAGGCTTTTCAGCATTGTCCCTATCACCTTCTGGTTCATCTTATTATCTTCAACAATAAGTATATGCAGGTCGCTCCTGACTGTTTCGTGCTTTGATTCAGGAACTCTCTTTCCGATCTGCGTAAAACTGCTTCGCAAAACTTCGCTCAGATCTTCAATCTCGAAAGGTTTGACCAGATAATGGTCGACTCCCATTTTAATACACCTCAGGAGGTTGCCCTTTTTATCTTCCTGGCTTATAATAAGCATACGGAACTGGTTCGAAAGCTGGTTTTCCCAGATCTCTTCCGCTGCTATAAATCCGTCAAATTCCAGGTCATCGAGAATAATTACAAGATGGTATCTGTTGCTGATATAATTCTGGTTGGCTCTGATCTGGCTGACGGTTGACTTCTGGAAGGTTGTCACGGTAAGGACCAGTCCGGTTTTGTGCAGAATGGCGAGCACACCTTCATCCCTCACACCACTGCCAGTTATGACCAGGGTCTTTACAGCCCCGAATGATGTGATGGCACCAAAATTAAGGTTCTTTGACGGGATTTCATTTGAGTTCAATGCAATGGTGAACCGGATCCTCAGGCCCGAATTTCCGTCGGGCCCTGACGGACTTTCGGCGGTGAACGTGCCGCCCATGAGTTCCACAAGCTGCCTGGCAAGCACAGTCCCGAACCCCGACTCATCATCTTCGCTGTAAACCTTTGACCCGATGTTCAGTTCGTTGCCAAATATCTTACCTATGGTTTCACTGTCAAAATTCCTCCCCGTATCGGTGAGTTCAAAAGCAAGTCTGATCACTCCTTCCTCCCTGCCGGCAAATGTGCATCTCAGATCTATCCTTCCCCTGGGTGTATTTTCAATCGAATGGCCTATAAAGTTACCAAGTATCTGCCTGAGCCTCCTGGAATCTCCGATCACCCTGTCGGGGACCTCCTCATCAATGCTGAAGGTGAGCCCTACGCATGATTCGTCAATATTGGTCCTGGCCAGATCGAGGCAATATCTGATCTCTTGCCTCAGACTGAATGGAACTTCATCAAGGATCATTTCACCGGATTCTATCTTTGAAAAGTCGAGAATATCAGTGATTATATTCATTAGTACTTCCGAAGAGCGCCGGAGCAACCCGGCAACATTCCTGGTTTCATCATCAAGATCCTTATTCTCAAGGACGTCGGTCATCCCAATTATGCCATTTAGGGGGGTCCTGATCTCATAGCTCATCCTTGCCAGGAAATCAGATTTTGCCATGCTTGCCCTTGCTTCCTCTTTTCTTGCCGATTCGAGCCTGGTGACGTCTATAAGCATTTCCATTATGGCATTCTGTCGCTGGAAGCTGACAGGAATGCTTGTCCTGAACAGAATGATCTCGCTGTTTCCCCTGGGAATTATAACAAACTGTTCGGGACTGAAAATCCCTCCCAGATGTTGTGAAAAATAATTGGTTGCACCGGTTGCTGCCTGTTTATGGAATACCTCACCCACCATCAGCGATTCATCAGTAAATGAATACTGTTCTGCAGCGGCCCTGTTGGCTTTAAGTATTTTCCCTTCCGCGTCATGGATAATTATGCCGGCGGGCATCTCATCGATCAACCTGAAAAGCATTTTCTCCGAATCTTTAAGCTGCGCAAATTCTGACTTTTGCTGCCTGAGATATTTCCAGAAGTAGTAGATGGTCACCAGGAAGATAAGAAGGATGGCTGTCATCAAAAGGAGAGAATTACGGATAATATATTTCTGAAAAGTACCCGTGGGTGCTGAAAAAACCAGGCCTAAATTCTTCTTAAGAAGCCGGGCAGGATAATAAGATGAAATGATTTCAATTGATGTCCCTCCTGATCCGGCATTTTGTTTAAGATGTCCTGGAGTCCCGGCAGTGATGGCCCCGGTGATCTTCGTTAGCTTCGGGTAATTCACCTTTTTTGCACTGTTGTCATAAATTACGTCGCCTGAATCGCTTACTATCCATTGCCACTGGTTGTCGGCGTTGCTGAATTCAGAAAAAATCCTTTTGAAGAATCTCTGAAAATCGGTTGTGACAACAATGTTGCCGACAGGCAGGCCCTCCAAAAGCAGAGGCAAATAATAACTGTACGATCTGTTCGCATTCATAATTGTATCCCTGGCCATAATTGCGCCCTGGACATGAAGAACAAAATTCTGTTCCAGCCAGTTTTTACCTCTATCATCCTTTTTCAGAGTGAATTCATTCCTTTGGTTATCGTACAATTTTATTCCCGTGACCAGATCCTCATGTTTTGAGAAGAACAGCTTCATCCGTTCAATGATCGCTGTCCTTTGTTCATTATCCGAAAAAAAGCCGGGAACTTCGTGCGAAAAGATAATCTGGTTCAGATCGCTTTCAAATCCGTTGTCGGTTTTGTCGACTGATAGTCCAACAATTCTGACCTGGCGATCGAGCAAATTTTCGATATAGCTTATTTGTTTGTCGTAAAGGCTATTATAAAATAAGAAATTTACTGTTATAAAAATAACAATTGCAGCAACGACAATTATCAGAAGCTTCTTCACAGCTTTACCAGGTATATGAGAGATAATTCAGACAGAAACAATATGACAATTAATAATCGGAAATCACCTGTATTTGGGATTCTTATCGTTCAGAATGCTCAAATAACTTCTGTACCGCAGGCGGTCAATCTCTCCCGACTCAACAGCAGACCTTACTGCACACCCCGGTTCATCGAGATGCAGGCAGTTGTAGAATCTGCATTCTTTTGCCTTCCTGAATATTTCGGGAAAGAAATGCCATATCTCATTCCTTTCCATATCTACGACCCCGAAACCCCTTATACCCGGGGTATCTATGGCAAATCCGCCAAAAGGCAAACGGTACATTTCAGGAAAAGTTGTGATGTGCTTACCCTGTTTGTGATAATCTGATATTTCTTCGGTCTTAAGGTTGAGCGCCGGGTCTATCCTGTTAAGCAGTGTGGTTTTTCCAACGCCGGAATTTCCTGAGATAAGGCTTATCCTGTCTTTCATCATCCCCATTACCTCCTCCAGGCCCGAGTCGTTTGTCAGTGAAAGCCTGAAACAATCATATCCCACCCTTGCATAAACAGAAATCAGGTATTCCAAACGGTCAAGCTCTCTGCTCCCGTACAAATCGGTCTTGTTAAAGATCAGCCTTGCAGGTACGCGGTATGCCTCAGCTGTCGCAAGGAACCTGTCAATGAATTCTACCGGTGTCTGTGGAAGGATGATTGTCGCCATGAGCAGGGCCTGGTCGACATTTGTGGCAATGATCTGTGCCTGCTTCGACAGGTTCGAGGATTTTCTCAGGATGTAATTGCGCCTGTCCAGAACCTCTGTTATAATACCTGTCCGGGTGGCCCTGTCAATTTCAACGTTAACATTGTCACCTACGGCAACAGGGTTTGTAGTCTGGAGCTCCTTTACCCTTAGTTTCCCCCTGAGAGTGCAATCAGAAACTGAACCGTCGGGGAAAAGAACTTTATACCGTATTCCGACCGATTTGATTACGATGCCTGTATCCACATATTAATTGTCCGATGCCATCAACAGGAACGGTTTCATTTCGAAGCTGTGGTAGTGGGGACGCAGCCTTTCGGTATTGTAATGTTCTGATACCTTCACTATTTTCTTTGATGAAGTGACGACGTCAATCGGAACATTATCGTATCTGCCGTTCTTGAGGACTACTATCCTTCCGTGTACACCTTTGAGAATGAGGTCGAGTGCAAGGTTCCCGTATGCCATCGGCACAATTGAATCGAGCGCATCGGGGTCGCCGCCGCGGACCATGTAACCCAGCTTCTGGTTTATAAAGTTGATAGTCTTGCCTTTATTGTATTTGCCCGAATTCTCTTTCAGTTTGTCAGAAACAAGATCACCTATTCCTCCGAGCTTTGCGTGTCCGTAAGCGTCTCTTTCCTGTGCCGAGAATATCATTTCGCCGCCCTTGAACATTGCCCCCTCAGATACAAGGACTACAGAGTACTTGCTGGGATTGTGGTTCCTGTCCTCGACAAGCAGCTGGGTCAGGAGATCAATATCAAACTCGTATTCGGGGATCACGCACCTGTGTGCTGCTCCTGCCATTGTAGGAAGCATTGCAGTGAAGCCTGCGTACCTTCCGAATACCTCCAGGACCAGGAATCGTTCATGCGATCCGGCTGATGTCCTGAGGCTGTTCGTCATCTGAATAGTCCTGGTGATGCATGTGCTGAAGCCGATACAATAATCTGTTCCCGGGACGTCATTGTCCATTGTTTTTGGTATGGCCACCACATTTACTCCTTTTTTGTATAAATGAACACCATAGCTGAGAGTATCATCACCGCCTATCGGGATAAGATAATCGACCCCAAGCCACTCAAGGTTCTTGATCACTTCGGGAGTCATGTCATTCACGTCGGCGTTGTAGGTACTCTGCAGGTGTTCCGGAACGTTTGACTTTGACATATGACTTGGGCGAGTCCGGGATGTATGCAGAAATGTTCCTCCGGTGCGTCCCGCCCTGTTTACAATATCGTCAGTAAGGAACTGATAGCAGTTGCTGTTGTCGGCTTTATTGTCCCTTATCAGCTCGGTGATCCCGGCCCAGCCCCTGCGAAGTCCTATCACCCTGTACCCTTCCCTGTTGGCACGTATAGTTACCGCCCTGATGGCGGGATTAAGACCGGGGACATCGCCTCCACCGGTAAGTATACCAATAGTTCCTTTTGATGTTTTAACATTTGCCATTATCTTCTGCTTTTTATTGGAAACCATGATTTTTGAAAATTGAGACCCAAAAATAAGTCTTTTTGGTCTTATTCCAATAGGAAAGATTATTTCCCTCCTATCAGTATTTCAGCTATCCTTAACGAAGGTGAGGCATCTGTACGGTTCAGGTCGATATCGTTCCCCACCATATCGATTGCACCAAGAATATCAAAAGCTTTTCCGGCGATCGTGACCCCCCTGACAGGATGGGCAATTTCACCATTGACAATCCACAGGCCGCTAGCACCGCCGCTGAAATTGCCGCTCACGGGATCGATCCCATAGCCGGTAACCTCCCTTAGCAGAAGTCCTTTCTTTGTTCCTTCAATAATCTCATTCACCGTATTTTTACCAGGCTGGATATTCACATTATGGGAACCGATACCCGGCAGGCTGCTGAAGCC